>JAYRNL010000079.1:0-3563 GCA_041912235.1 Cyclobacteriaceae bacterium | reverse complement strand
AGCCTCCGTGGTGGCGGAACGGGTTTTGGAACCATTGCCAACGTGACTCATCTGCGGCTCAGCACATCCACGGGCGTCGTGGGTTCACCCGGAACCAATGGGGGTACGACGGCCAGCCCGGTAGTCGAACGAATAACCTTATCCATAGACCAGTTAAAGGCCAACAATTTCCACATTGCCTCAGTAGATGCCGTCAACTCTCCGCTGCCGATTGAACTGGTTTCGTTCACCGCTGTTCCGGACAGAGGGAAGGTGCGACTCAATTGGGTGACTGAGAGTGAGGTGAACAACGATTACTTCACGTTGGAACGAACAAACGATATTGAGCAGTTTGAATCCATGGCAACAGTTGATGGACAAGGCACGAGCACCAGGTCAACAACGTATCAATACGTGGATAATCGTCCCTACCACGGCATTTCCTATTACCGACTCAAGCAGACTGACTTGGATGGCACGTATACGTACTCGGCCATCGTGAAAGTGAACCTGAGCCAGGAGCCGGATTGGAAGGTGTACCCTAACCCGGTGCATAATGAAGCGGTTCATGTGGTTATTTCCGGACTTATGCCTGCAGAGCAGGGCGAGGTACGCATGACCGACAACGCAGGACGCACCTTGAACTCACTCTACTTCCAGGCCGACGACGCGGGTACAGTAACTACTTCCCTCGATCTGTCACGCTTTGGACCCGGGTTATACTTCTTGCAGCTCAACTCACCTTCGAAGAGATCCGTGCAGAAGGTTGTTGTCCCCTGAATTTGAGCCTCATGCCAAATGGGGTATTTTCTTTCCAGCCGTGGCGAGGCATGTTTTATCCGTAATTTTGCGTCATGCGTTTACACCTGTTTCTTGTTGCAGCTTCGCTGGTTTTCGGCTGCGCTAAAGACACGCCAGCACCAGTCTTCACTTCGGCCGACGGAACTTGGACCTATACCACCCCGGACAAGACAATCAGTGTCGATTTTGAGCTGAAGACCATGACCGGGGGTGGTTTGGAAGTGGTTACCTCCTCAATCAAAGTTAATAATGTCTCCGGGCAGGCAGCCGGTCAACTGATGGGAGTGGCACTGCCCAATATCAACGAGATCAAAATCAACGCCAACGATGTCGGATTGGTTTATCCGTTCTACATCAGCTTCATCAACTGTACCCTCAACGCCAGCTTTACGCAGATCGCGGCGACGGATGCCGAATATTCTTATCCCTGGGGCACCACCAAAACGCTGACATCCATTACCATCACCCGGAAATAGATCGGGGGAATTATCTATCTTGAAACATGAAGACCGCCTTGCTGTTGGCCTTTTTGCTTCTCGAACCTTCCCAGGAGACACAGCCACCGCTAAAGGCGGCTGAGGATTTCAAACTGGAGCTGGAGTATAAATTCAAACCGCGGCCCGCGGCGGAGAATACCTACATCGACTTGACGGAAACCGAAAGAGAAAAGGAGAAGCGCCTCAGCGGCACCACCCCGTTGCCTTACCTCATCATCCACCTTTCCTTTCCCAGGCTGCCTGAAAACGAAGTGCGGATCCGGTGTTCGGATAACGACAAAAAGAACAGGCTGTCCAAGAAAGTAGAGGTAGGTAAGGTCTACACGCTTGACCTCGGTTTCACTGAAGATATGAAGGACCGCATGACGCCGCATGAATATACGTTCTATCTCATGGACAAAGAGAAGAAGGACATCTCCCAGATAGTATTGAACGTGGAAGCGGACGGCACCTTCCTGGTCAATGGCGTTCGTCGGGGCAAGTTTTGAGGCATGCCGCCTGTACAAACCCTGGTTTATACAATCCCAAACTTCATACCTTGCCACTTTTCTTTTAATAAAAGGATATGCGATTGTTGTGTACCGGCCTGCTGGCCCTGACCCTTGTTCAAGCTTCAGCGCAGACCCGGCAGCCTAATGCTGCGGCCATACAGCTCAAGTTGAAGAAACTGAATGTGCTGGCCGCCGTGTTGTATGTGGCTGCCCACCCCGACGATGAAAATACCCGCGCCATAACCTTCATGGGCAATGACCGGCTCGCGGCCGCGGCGTATTTGTCATTGACCCGCGGCGATGGCGGGCAGAACCTCATCGGCCCTGAGCTGCGCGACCTGCTGGGACTCATCCGCACGCAGGAATTGTTGGCGGCCCGGCGGATCGACGGAGGTCAGCAATTCTTTACGCGAGCCAACGACTTCGGATTCTCCAAAAATGTAAATGAAGCCTTTGCCATTTGGGGCAAGGAGGAGATTCTAAGCGATGTGGTCAGTGTCATGCGGCAGTTTCAGCCCGACATTATTTTGACCAGATTTCCCCCGGATGAACGTGCCGGGCACGGACATCATACAGGATCCGCGGTCCTGGCGATGGAAGCCTTCGACCTGGCGGGCAAGAGCGATTACAAACCCGACCAGGTGGCGCGGTATGGCACGTGGCAACCCAAGCGAGTGTACATGAACACGGCTCGATTCTTTGACAATACGGTCAACGAGAATACACCAGGGGTCGTGGCGGTGAATATGGGTACATACAACGCGCTGCTTGGAAGGTCCTACAGCGAAATAGCCGCCGAAAGTCGCACCCAGCACAAAAGCCAGGGCTTCGGTTCCCCCGGACGGCGAGGGGACTCTCCCGAGTATTTTCTCTACCTGAAAGGCGACAAGGCCAACAAGGACCTTTTCGAAGGCATCAACACCACCTGGACCCGGTTGCCCGGCGGAGAAAAAGTCCAGCCTCTCGTCGAGCAGGCCATACGAGAATTCAGTGTCGAGCGACCCTACGCATCGGTGCCTCTGCTCTTGCAAATCAGGAAACAGATCAGCGCGCTCAGTCCTTCGGTATGGCGCGACAGGAAACTGGGCGACGTGAATCAATTGATCCAGGATTGCCTGGGGCTCTATGCGGAAATCACGACCAACCAGCCCTGGATCGCTCCCGGGGAAACAGTCGTAAACAACTTTGAAGTGGTCAATCGTTCGCCTGTGTTGGTGAAACTCACGGGCATCAGCAGCCGTAAGCTGGCGATCGATTCCAGCATGGACTTGGCGCTGAGTGACAATAAGCTTGTTCTATTCAAGACCCGGAAGACCGTGGATCCTCAATCCGGTTATTCCGACCCGTATTGGTTGCGTGAAGATCACCTCCAAGGACTCTTCCTCGTTCCCGGTCCCGAATTCATCGGCCGCCCTGACAATGGCCCCTCCACTTCAGTCAACTGTACGTTCGACATCAATGGCGAGAAATATGCACTGGATGTTCCGCTGGTCTTCAAGTGGACCGATCCGGTGAAAGGGGAGCTGTCGCGTCCCTTCGAGATCGTGCCCCCGGTGTTCGTCAACCTGAGTCAGCCGGTAGTCGTCTTTCCTGATGCACAGGCGAGAAAGGTGAGCCTGCTGGTGAAATCATCTTCCAATAATCCGGTGCAAGGCATGGCCAAACTGGTATTGCCTGCCGGTTGGCGCACCGAACCCTTATCTGCACCGGTTTCACTGCAAAAGCGGGGCGAAGAGGCCAGGGTTGATTTCCTGTTGTACCCTCCGTCCACGGGCGAAGGGACCTTCCAGTTGCT
>JAYRNL010000078.1:0-3330 GCA_041912235.1 Cyclobacteriaceae bacterium | reverse complement strand
GCGGCAGTACCACTCAATTTCCTTTAGCCCTTTACTTCGAAGGTACTCGTTGGCGCGGCTGAAGTGTTTGTTGCCGAAGAATCCGCGGTCGGCGGAGAACGGCGATGGGTGGGCCGACATGAGCACCAGGTGTTTAGACCGGTCGATGATCTCCCCTTTCTTCTGGGCATACGAACCCCACAGCAGAAACACCACGCCGGTCTTCTCTTCCGAGATTACCCGGATCACCCGGTCGGTGAAAGACTCCCATCCTTTGTGCTGGTGTGAACCCGGCGATGATCCGCGGACGGTGAGGGTGGCATTAAGCAACAGCACGCCTTGCTTCGCCCACCGTTCCAGGTTTCCGCTGGACGGGATGGGCTTGCCCAGGTCCTGCTGAATTTCCTTGAAAATGTTGACCAGCGACGGAGGCATCCGCACGCCATCGCGCACCGAAAAACACAAGCCATTGGCCTGACCCGGACCGTGATAGGGATCCTGGCCAATAATCACCACTTTCACTTCGTCAAAGGGACACGCATCAAAGGCGGCGAAGATTTCCTTTCCCGGCGGATACACCACCTGGGTTGCATATTCCTGTCGCACAAAGGAAATCAGGTCCTGAAAGTAGGGCTTGTCAAACTCGTCGTGAAGGCGGGTTTTCCATGAGTCATGCAGGCGAACGTCGACAGCCATAGGAATGAGCGCCAAGTACGGCGATTAAATGGAAAAAATTGATATTTTTGAACGAATGGTTACTGAAATCACCAAGGGCATCAAGGTTAGTGTGGAGACGGAATATCAACCCTCCTATTCCAGTCCCAGTCAGCACCATTACGTGTTTACCTATAAGATCACCATCGAGAACGGCGGCGAGTTTACCATCCAGTTGAAGCGCCGGCGATGGAAGATTCACGATGCAGGATTCATGACACGCGAAGTGGAAGGCGAAGGTGTCGTAGGCCAGCAGCCGGTGTTGGAACCCGGGGAGACGCATTCCTATGTTTCCGGGTGCAACCTGAAATCCGGGATCGGCAAGATGGTGGGCATCTACCTGATGGAGCGCATTGTCGATGGCACCAGCTTCCCTGTCAATATCCCCGAGTTCAGCATGGTGGCTCCCATGCGCCTAAACTAGTATTAACCATCCCCTGTGGCCACTGCTCACCAGGTGAATGCTTTTATCCGCCATTGGCTCTACGAGGTCGATGATCATTCGGTGCACTCGCCCTATTTCTATGACTTGTACACCAAGCATGTCAACCGAAAACACAGGCACGATTTGCCCGTCCTGGAAGACCTCCGCCGGGAACTGGAGCACAACAAGACGGTGTTGGAGATTGAGGACATGGGTGCCGGCGTAAACGGCCAAAAGAAGTACACCCGCACCATTGGCCAGATCGCCCGCACCAGCGCGACACCCTACCG
The DNA here is from genome assembly GCA_041912235.1 of Cyclobacteriaceae bacterium. Lineage (GTDB taxonomy): Bacteria > Bacteroidota > Bacteroidia > Cytophagales > Cyclobacteriaceae > ELB16-189. Next base: position 1,923 of record JAYRNL010000078.1, on the reverse strand, counting down.
CCGCGCCATGTTTTACCTCGACCTCCTCTATTACTGCAACGCCAAACGGGTCGTCGAGCTGGGGACAAGCCTTGGCCTGACCACCCTTTACCTGGCCCAAAAAGCCGATGCAGAAATCTTCACCTTCGAAGGGAGTCACGCGATTGCCAACGTGGCCCTCACCAACTTTGAATGGTCCGGCAAGAAGAACATTACGCTGATCGAAGGCAACCTCAATCAGACGCTTCATCGGTTTTTGGAACCGACAACGAAAATCGATTTCGCGCTCGTGGATGCCAACCACCGGTATGTGCCCACCCTGGAATATTATCGCCAACTGACGCGCCGCCTCAAGTCGTCGAGCCTGATGGTGATCGATGACATTCACCGGTCCGAAGAAATGGAAAAAGCCTGGCAGGAAATCCGGACCGACACGCTCGTTTACGGGAGCATTGATCTGTTCTATTGCGGAATACTTTGCTTTGATCCCGCGCTCAACAAACAACATTACATCTGGTCCTTGAAATAAGGGACTGTCCGGTTAACTTTGCGGGCCAATAACGTCCATCATGGAACCAAACGGAGCCCCGCAACCCGAAAGCAAACCCAACCGCACGAATTTATACATCGGCATCCTGGTGGTCATTGTACTGATCCAGGGGGCCAAAATCTTCTTTGACTATTCCGACAAGAAGGCCATCACCGAGCAGAAAGCCGCCGTGGAAGAAGACCTGGCGGGGACGATGCAGCGCCTCAAGGAAATTCAAAATGAGCTTGACCAGAAGATCAGGGAAATCGAAAAGCTCGGCGGGGATGTTCAGGAACTGAAAAAGGCCAAGGCCGAGGTCGATACCCAACTGAAACGCAATGTGGCCCGCAGCACGAAGGCCATCAAGGAACTAAAGGATCGCGTGGAGGGCTATGAAGAGCTGCTCAAGGAAAAGGACGACGAGATCGAAAAACTTAAATCCACCAATCAGTCCCTGTTCACCGAGAACCGGCAACTGAAGACCCAGAAGAACGTGTTGAACGACTCGATCTCGCGCCTGGCCACCAGCAAGCAGGAGTTGGCCAACAAGGTGGCTGTCGCGAGCCAGCTGAAGGCTGAAAATGTCGTCGTGATGTCTGTCAACGCCAAAGGCAAAGAGAGGGAATCTCCTTTCCGGGCGCGTCAGCTGGAGAAGCTCAAGGTGGAGTTTAACCTCGCCGAGAACAATGTGGCTCCCATTGAAGGCAAGAAGATCATGATCCGCGTGATCGACGAAAACGGACAGGTGATCTTTGATATGGCCAAGGGGTCGGGGACGTTCATGCTGAACGGCAAAGAAGAGTTTTACACCGCTGCTCAGGAGATTCTTTTCGACAACACGCGGCAGAAGCTTTCGTTTATCTACGACAAGGGTTCCGAATACGCCTCCGGCACCTACACGGTGGAGCTCTATGCCCAGGACTACCCAATCGGGAGCACCCGGTTTGTGGTCAAGTAGTGTGTAAAATTTTTTACTGATTTGCTTGCGCATATCCGGAGATGCACGCATCTTGAAATTTATCCCTTTGCGTTGTTTGCACACCGGAGGGATGACCGCCAGCTCCGGGTGGCTGGAAGCCAATAGTTCGAGAAACGAGCGAAGGATGAGCGAAGGATGAGCGAGGGATCCTTGAGGGGATCAGCTTACAACACTTAAGCGATAGTTAAGGAAGGCTCCTACCCGGATGGTCCCGGGGAATCGCGAAAAAGCCTCATTTCGACTGTTTTTCGAAGGTTAGGCACTGGATTTTGTCAGAAAAAGACCTATTTTTGCAGCCTATTTCTAAAAACCAATTAATAATTCATGAACAACTACGAGACGGTATTCATTTTAAATCCCGTTTTGTCTGAGGACCAGGCAAAGGATACTGTCGATAAGTTCGTGAAGGTGTTGACCAGCCACAAAGCCAGCATTG
>JAYRNL010000077.1:0-20529 GCA_041912235.1 Cyclobacteriaceae bacterium | reverse complement strand
CTGGACAAAGGCAACCTGGATGAAGCGAAAAAGATTTCCGGAAGTATCATCGATAACGAGGAAAAAATCATGTTCCACGGCAAGCGGGCCGATTCCATTGTCAAGGGCATGCTGCAGCACAGCCGCGCCAGCAGTGGTCTGAAAGAGCCCACGGACATCAACGCGCTCGCCGACGAATACCTCCGCCTCGCCTACCACGGCCTGCGTGCCCAGGACAAATCATTCACGGCATCCATGAAGACGGAGTTTGACGCCAGCCTGGGCAAGGTGAGTGTTGTGCCCCAGGACATGGGCCGCGTCATCCTCAACCTGATCACCAACGCCTTCCATGCCGTTTCCGAAAGAAAAAAGGAATCCACCAACGGATATGACCCCACGGTTACGGTCAGTACCTCGAAAAAAGGCAACCAAGTCGTGATCAAGGTCAGCGACAACGGGAAAGGAATTCCCACCCACATTCTCGACAAAATCTTTCAGCCCTTCTTCACCACCAAACCTTCGGGAAAAGGCACCGGTCTCGGCCTAAGCATGAGTTACGACATCGTAACCAAAGTGCATAACGGCCAAATCGATGTGGATACCCGGCCCGGTGAGGGCACTTCATTCATTGTAACCATTCCAAATTCCACCCCATGAAAATTCTTGTAGTTGACGATGAGCAGGACATCCAGGTATTGTTTGAACAGCGGTTTCGGAAAGAAATACGCGACAACCGCGTGCAATTCGTATTCGCCTTTTCCGGCGAAGAGGCGTTGCGGGTGATGTCCAGCATGACCCAGGAGGCCGTGCTCATTCTGTCCGATATCAATATGCCGGGGATGAATGGGTTTGAGCTGCTGGAGAAAATCAAGAAACAATATTTGAAGCCGCCGCCCGTGGTTATGATGATCACGGCCTACGGTGATACCGAGAACTACAACAAAGCCAAAGAACTGGGCGCCGACGATTTCCTGACCAAGCCGGTTGATTTTGCCGTACTCAAAGAAAAGCTCAATCTTAACTGATGACCAAGATTCTTGTCGCCGACGATGAAACGGATCTGGAGGCCTTGATCCGGCAGAAGTTCCGCCAGAAAATCAGGGACCAGCACTACGAATTTGTTTTTGCCATCAATGGCGTCGAAGCGCTGAAGCGGCTGGAAGAAAATCCGGACATCGCCATCATCCTGAGCGACATCAACATGCCGGAAATGGACGGGCTTACCCTGCTGGGCAAAGTCAACGAGGTGGCTCCCCTCTCCCGCACGGTCATGGTCTCCGCGTATGGTGACATGGACAACATCCGCACGGCCATGAATCGCGGGGCTTTCGACTTTGTGACCAAGCCGGTCAATTTCGAAGACCTCGAAGTCACGATGGAGAAGACCATTCGCCATGTGGCTCAACTGAAGGAAACACTCCAGGCAATCAAGGAAAACAACATCCTGAAGATGTACGTGGATGCCAACGTGCTCAACTTCATGGGCACGCGGGAATACGAGCAATCCCTCGTGGCCAGCGAAACCATTGAAGCCACCATCGCCTTCATCGACATCTGTAGCTTCACGTCCATCAGCGAGAAGGAATCACCTGACCATGTGGTGAAGTTGTTGAACCGGTATTTTGAAACGATGGTCAAGGAAATTATCGCGCAGAACGGCGTCGTTGATAAATTCATGGGTGATTGTGTTATGGCGGTGTTCAAGGGCAAATTTCACCTTGACCGCGCAGTCGATGCAGCGCTGGCCATACGCAAACAAATTGATGGCTTGCCCGTGGAGTTCAGCTTTACGCCCCATGTCTCCATCGGCATTGCCAGCGGAGAGGTGGTATCGGGCAATATAGGGTCAGCATCGCTCAAGCGACTGGATTATACCGTAATCGGGGATGTGGTGAACACGGCGCAACGGCTTCAGGCCGCGGCTGGTCCGGGTGAAATCTACATCACCGAATCCTCGTTTGAAAAAATCAAGCACGCTTTCCAATGTGAGCGGGTTGGGGAAGTCACTTTGAAAAACAAGTCTACTCCCGCGATGGTGTATCGCGTTGTCGAATAGGTGACTGTTTAACGCGAAGCCCTACAAAGCGTTGAAGGCTGAATTAGACAAAAAAAATGCCGACCCGACTGGGCGGCATTTCCTTTGACAGCCCGCTTGTTTATCAGAGCGGTTTTCCTGACTCGAGGGTCTTCACAGCCATTTCCAGGTTGCGCTTGTTGCCTTCGTCGGGAGCCTGTGCAACGGCCAGCCGGGCATGCTCCAGGGCCTTCTTCAAGTCGCCCATGGCTGAATAGCCGCGCATCATTCCCACGTTTGTAGGCCATGCGCCCTTGTTCTTCTTATAATTCTTCTCAAAAACCGCCATCGCTTCTTTGGGTCTCTTTTCGTTCAGTAGTTGCCTGCCGTATTGATGCATCTCGATTGCCGAAGCAGTTTCCAGGGCCTCGGCCATAATCTTGTCGGCCTCCGCCTGCTGGTTTAGTTTAGACAAGAGTCCGGCCTTGGTAGAAAGCGCATTGAATGATTTGACGGCCCCCAGGTTGGGATCGGTAGCCCGGTTGATCCAGCCCAAGGCTTCTTCGTAGTTCACCTGGTTGGTCAGGCACCAGGCCGCGGCGGCTTGGAGACTGGGCGGGTCGAAACCAATAGCTCCGCTCAGGTCCGCGCGGATGGAGGCAAGAGCGGTCTTCATCAAATCTACTTCCACTGTAAAGGGGATACGCCAACGCTCCCACTCAAGGGCTACCTCAACGGAACGGTCGGTATCTTTTGAGAAATTGTACTCCAACCTTTCGCGACTTTCTTTCAGGTCTTTCTGCTGTCGCGTTCCGACGCGAAGAACGTCCAGGCTCTTGTCGTAGAAATAGCTTCCCCACCCCTTCGTGTTCTTGTTAAAGATCAGGGTGCAGGAATCGGCGTAGAGTGCTATGAAGAAACCGTAGTTACCGGCGGGAAGAGTTTTTCCATTGATTTTCACATCCGTAGAAAATGAAATCGTCGTGCTTTCATTTGCCCCGGCTCGCCAGGGAGATTCCATGTCGGAACCGAAACCAAGCACGCTGAAGCCATAATACGCCACGGGAGTTCCCCAGATCTTGCCTTCACGGCCTTTGACGCCAGGGGCATTCCAGTTGATCTCAATATCGGTCACGCCGACACGGGTTCCGATTTTTCGTTTGAGGTTGACACCGCCTTCGGGCAAACGAATGGCTTGCGCAAACGCTGCGGCCTGAAGCACACAAAGGAAGAGGATAACAGGATACGCTCTGGTAAAGGTTTTCATGGAGGGCTGGGTTAGGATTGCTGATGATGGGATAGAACTTGAACGGCAAGTTTCGGCAAAGGTTTGTGTGTCGGACAATCAGAAAGTGTTCATCGAGCACAGCCAGGACCAAAATACCCCAGATTGGAGTGGCCCAAGGTCTTTGCATATTTGACTATGCCCTCTCTTGTTCACGGATTTGAGTACGAAGTGCTCATCAGCTACCGGCAGAATGATAATATCAAATCAACCTCCGTTGATGTACCACTTTGCGCAGGAACGCCAGCCCTGAGTGAATGGTAGTGTCACTCCAAAATGGGATGCGATGTAACCGCGGGCCTGGGTTGCAGATTGAATTGCTTTATGGTCCGCACACAGGTATTCCACCGGAGGATCGGGTCGTTGTTGCCGGCTGGCTGCAACGCATGTGCCCGCTCATAGAACTCCATCGCTTCCAGGTACCACTCGTAGGCATCGAAGTCGGAGCCGTGAACCCCTGAGCTGAGGGCAACATTGCCCTGGCGCTCGTGCACAATACCCGTATAGTAAAGCTTGCTGTATTCGTCGCCAAGCTTGTTGGCGATGTCCAACGCTCGCTGCGCCACTTGGGGCGTGGAAGTGCCGAATTGATCGGTCAGTGAAAGCAAAAGCGCAATGGAAGCCTTCTGGTTGCCCGGATCCACTTCAAGGATGTCTAAACAGATACTCTCGGCAAGCCGGGGCTGGTTCAACAAGCGATAATGATCGGCCTTGTTCAACGCGCCCTCCACGGCCGATTTCTCCAGTTTCTTCAACACAAACGTCTGTTTACCTGATTCGCTCTGGCTCATAACATCTTGGTTTTATTTGGACTGCCTACTGAATAACCTCAACATTCTCATCAACGGGTCGTAGAACCTGTCGGCCACCCGCTCCTTCAACGGGATGATGGCATTGTCGGTAATGGTGATATTTTCCGGGCACACTACCGTACAGCACTTGGTAATGTTGCAATAGCCGATACCTCCTTCGTGCTTGAGATCGCTCATGCGGTCTTCCGTGTCCAGCGGGTGCATCTCCAGGGAAGCCGTATAAACCAGGTGCCTGGGACCCAGAAACTGTTCGTGCAGGTTATGCTCACGCATGACGTGGCACACATTCTGGCAAAGGAAGCACTCTATGCATTTACGGAACTCCTGAACACGGTCAATGTCGCTCTGCGCCATTCTCCATGTACCATCGGGAGCATCCGGAGTGCGGGGTTTGAACTTCTTGATCCGTCGCTTCACCCGGTAATTATGCGAGACATCCGTGACCAGGTCCTTGATCACTGGAAACGCCTTCATCGGTTGAATCGTAACCGGCTTACCTTCGGGCATATCGCTCATCCGCGTCATGCACATGAGGCGGGGTTTGCCGTTGATCTCTGCCGAGCACGAACCGCACTTTCCGGCCTTGCAATTCCAACGCACTGCCAGGTCACTGGCATGCTCTTCCTGAATCTGGTGAACGGCATCCAGCACAACCATACCCTCCGTCACCTCCGTATCGTAGGATCGCAATTCTCCCCCGCCTTCCTTGCTTCGCCAGATGTTGAATGTTACCCGTGTCACGTTGATGAATTTAAGGGATTATTTCATTTCTTCGATAATCTGCTTGAGGTCGTCACGCAGGGGCTCCTTCTTTACCCGCTGCAATTGCATCGTGCCATCAGGGCCCTTCTTTAGTTGCACATTTACACCGCCGAATTCTTCACTCTTGTTCGGATAATCTTCGCGGAAATGGCCGCCCCTGCTCTCCTTCCTCTCCATAGCGCTACGGGTGATCGCTTCGGCCACCGTAACCATGTGGGTGAGTTCAAGCGCGGTATGCCAGCCGGGGTTAAAATTGCGGTTGCCATCACAGGTCGCCATGGCAACCAAGGGCTTAAGTTCTCCTATTTTTGAAAGGGCTTGCGTTAGTTCTGTTTCGGTCCTTACAATACCTACCAAGGCCTGCATAAATTCCTGTAGCCGTCCCTGGATGGTGAATGGGTTTTCTCCTGAAGTATGTCCGAAAGGAGCCAAGGCGTCCTCGAGGATCTTTTCGATTTGTCCCGGATCGGGGGCTGGAAGCGGATTGTTCTTGGCATAGGTTGCAGCGTGCTCACCCGCTCGCTTGCCAAACACCAGCAGGTCGGAAAGTGAATTGCCCCCCAACCGGTTGGCGCCATGGAGGCCTGCGGCACATTCTCCGGCGGCAAACAATCCGGGAACGCTGGTCATTTGCGAATCCGCATCGACCCGGATGCCTCCCATTATATAATGGGTTGTGGGCCCCACTTCCATGGGCTCCTTTGTGATGTCAACGCCGGCCAGTTCCTTGAACTGATGGTACATGCTGGGCAGCTTACGGCGAATGTGCTCCGCTGCATTGGGAATCTTCTCCTTGATCCAGGCTATGTCGAGAAACACACCTCCGTGAGGAGAGCCACGTCCCTCTTTTATTTCGCGCATGATACACCGCGCTACGTGATCGCGGGTGAGCAATTCGGGGGGCCGTTTGGCATTCTTGTCGCCCTGGGTATAGCGCCAACCCTCCTCTTCATCCGTTGAAGTTTGTCCACGGTAGTTTTCGGGTACGTCGTCGAACATGAATCGACGGCCCTGGTTATTGCGCAGGACACCACCTTCTCCCCGAACACCTTCTGTAATCAGCAGTCCACGCACACTGGGCGGCCATACCATGCCCGTTGGGTGAAACTGCACAAACTCCATATCGATCAAATCCGCGCCAGCATGATAGGCCAATGAGATACCCCCACCCGTGCAATCCCAACTGTTGCTGGAAATTTTGTAGATGCGCCCCATCCCACCGGTGGCGATGATGACCGCCTTTGCGCGAAAGACTTTGAAGGTTCCCTTTTCACGGTCATATCCGACAGCTCCTACCACCTTACCGGACTGCGTGAGCAAGCTGATTACCGTGTGCTCCTGATAGATATCAATGCCCTGGTGAATACCGTGGTCCTGAAGTGTACGGATCATCTCGAGCCCGGTGCGGTCGCCTACGTGAGCGAGGCGCGGATACTTGTGGCCTCCGAAGTTTCGCTGGAGTATTCTTCCGTCATCCGTGCGATCGAACACAGCTCCCCAAGCTTCCAGTTCACGAACCCTGGCCGGCGATTCCTTCGCGTGGATTTCCGCCATGCGCCAGTTGTTCAGGTATTGGCCACCTCGCATCGTATCGGCGAAGTGCACCTTCCAGCTGTCGCGATCATCTACATTAGCGAGCGCAGCGGCCACTCCACCCTCGGCCATGACCGTGTGAGCCTTTCCGAGAAGCGATCGGCACACCATGCCCACCTTGACACCCGCTGATGATGATTCAATGGCGGCCCGCAATCCGGCGCCACCGGATCCAATCACCAGTACGTCGTGCTCTATCGTGGTGTATTGTTCCATCAGAATAGTCTAAGGTCAGTGAGGATTCCCATGGATACCAGGCGAACGTAGACGTCAGACAAGGCAACCGACAACAGGCTGAGCCATGCCCAGTTGCTGTGTCTTTTGTTGAGGCAGCTTACGCAGTCGTATGCTTTCTTTCTTACACGTGATTTAGAAATCTGGTCCATGATTCCCCCTACCAGGTGACGGAAGGAGTGGCAACCAAAGGTATAGCATCCCAGGAGGATGGCATTTGCTGTCAGCACGAGAGTGCCCACTCCAATTCCAAAGTGTGTCTCGCCCGACGAGACGTCCGTGAACCACATGGCCTTGTATGCATCGTAGGCCAGGATCATGACAAAGAGTGCCGCCGGATAGAAGAAGTACCGGTGAATGTTTTGCATAATGAGGGGAAAGGAATTTTCGCCCTTGTAGGTTTTGCGGGGTTCGGAGACGGCGCAGGCAGGCGGATCGGCCCAGAAGGCCCGGTAATACGAACCTCGGTAATAGTAGCAGGTGAACCTCATGCCTGCGGGGCCCCAGAGGATGAGGAACGCGGGTGAGAAGGGAAGAATGGCTGGCCACCAGGTAGCCGGTCCAAACCAGCTGTGGGGTGAGTTGCCAAAAATTTCCGGAGAATAGAAGGGAGAGAGGTAAGGTCCCGCTGTGTAGTACTCGCCCTGGAAAGCGGCCCACGTAGTGTATATAATGAAGGCAGTTAAGCCGGAAAAGATCAGCAATGGTCGCACCCACCAGGCGTCAGTTCTTGCGGTATGTCCAAAGCCGGAGTGTACCAAACGGTGCGAAGGAAGATTGATTTGAACCTCAGATTAAGTAAAAAAAATGCGAAATGCAACAGGTTTTCAAGGACAGTCAGGCACTTAGGGTCGGCCATGATTGCTTCTACTCCCTAAAACACTGATCTTCTCATTTCCGCTGAGCATCACTACCTTTATTAGATGCCTTCACTCTTTCCCGGCTACGAATACGACATCTTCATCAGCTATCGCCAGAAAGATAACCGCGGCGATAAGTGGGTGACAGAATTCGTGCACGCCCTCAAGACAGAACTGGACGCCACGTTCAAGGAAGACATCTCCATTTACTTCGACGAGAATCCGCACGATGGGCTACTGGAAACCCATGTCGTCGACAAGAGCCTGGAGGGCAAGCTGAAGTGCCTTCTTTTTATCCCCATCCTTTCTCAGACGTATTGCGACCCCAAATCCTTTGCCTGGCAGCATGAGTTTTGCGCATTCAATAAATTGACCGCCGCCGATTCGCTTGGCCGTGACATTCAGTTGGCCAATGGCAATGTGGCCAGTCGGATTCTGCCCATCAAGATATATGACCTTGATCCGAGAGATAAAGCACTTGTTGAACAGGAAACTGGCGGTGCGTTGCGGGCCATTGAATTTATCTACAAAGAACCGGGCGTCAATCGCCCGTTGAAGCCGGCGGACCAGCGATCTCAAAATCTGAACAAGACCGATTACCGGAACCAGGTTAACAAAGTAGCCAATGCCATAAAAGAGATTCTCCAGGCAATGTGTACGCCTGCTCAAACGGCGACGCCGGCGCAGGGAGCTTCTTCCCTGACGGCCGTCCCCAAGCGCTCGTTCTGGCAGCGTGCCAAGGACAGAGGACTGGTTCGTGTCGCATTAGTTTACGCCGTCTTTGCGGCCGTTGTTTTCCGGTTGGTGCAGGATGCGCAGGAACGAACCTTGCTCACGCCAGGGTGGGCAGCCTTCGCATACTTCGTTATTGCCATCGGCTTTCCCGCTGCCCTGTGGCTTGCCTGGCAATTCGAATTCAGTCCTGAGGGCATCATTCGCACATCATCCGCGGCATCGACGGCTAACCCGTACAGCACTGCCAGGAAGAAGCCATTGACCGGTAACCTCACGTTGCTGATTCTGCTTTTGCTATTACTTGCCCAGGTTGCCCTGTTTGCGCCGAGCCATAAAAAAGCTCAGACCAATTCCATCGCCGTTCTCTATTTCGACAACATCAGCAACGACCCGGAGCAGGAACCTTTCAGCGACGGAATCACTGAAGAAATAACGGCCCACCTCTCCCGCATTCCCAGTCTTCGCGTAACCAGCCGAACTTCGGTTTTGCCCTACAAGGGCAAGACAAAAGCGATGAACATCCGGCAAATGGCCGATGAACTGGGCGTTGACAATATCCTGGAAGGGAGCGTGCGAAAGTCAGGAACAAAACTCAGGATTACCGCTCAATTGATCGAAGCTCATACTGATAAGCACCTTTGGACCGAAGTATATGACCGTGAGGTGAGCGACGTGTTCGAAATTCAATCCGAAATTGCCAAGGCGATTGCCTCCAAATTCAATGTGGTCATTAGTCGAGAGGCCTCCGCCAGATTGAATGAGGTTCCTACTAAAAACATGAGAGCGTATGAACTTTACCTTAAGGCAAGAGTAATGCCTGAGCCTGCGGGTGGAGGGATTGGAACATATTATGGCTCAACACGCAAAGGTATTTCCTATTTGAAGGAAGCGATAAGGCTGGATCCTGATTTTGGTGGTGCCTATTTCCTTATGGGACAGTTGTATAGTAAACTTGAAGGGGGAAGGGACTCTGCAGTGGCGATGACGAAAGAAGGAATCATCCGCAATCCTGGATCTTCAGAGGGATATAAACAATTGTCCGATCTTACCGGAGAAGCAAGCTGGCTCAAGCGATCGTATACATTGGACACGCTGGCCGGCCTGTTGAGTTATGGCGAAGCATTATGGAATGAAGGTGAACTAGCTGGTGCAATGCGATGCTACACGGAGGCCCGGCGAAGAGCCCCCAACTCGGTTGCCGTACTGATGCATATCGGCAGCTCGTACGGTGACTTGCGAATCCAGGATTCAGTGAAAAAATATCGGCAACTGGTCAAACAGCTTGACCCCCAATCGAGGGATGCTATTGAATTCGAATTCTTAATAGGATGGATGGGACAGTATCCTGGCGAGGCCGAATGGAAACAAATCTTGCAACGATACTATGCAGACGATTCCTTAAGTTATTACAAGGCTTTGGGTATATACTATTTGTTCAATCGTAGGTGGAGGGACGCTGAAGCCGCCTATGCCAGAACCGATTATCGCGATATGGACGTTGGTCTCCTATTGATGAAGACAAACCGCGTAGACTCAGGTCGCCGCGTCCTACAGCAGTCCTTAGCATATCAACTTGCTCATAACCTTGGTTCTCTTGGGCCTGCTCGTATACATGCCGCGCTTGGAAACCGAAAGGAAGCACTTAGTTACTACAAGAAACTAGGATGGTTCTACATCATTTGGGGAGACAAAGTCGATCCCTTCACAGAATATATTCGCGATGATCCGGAATTCAAGAAACTCCTTGAAAAAGCCACTGCCATGGTTGAACTCCAGCTTAGGCAATTCCAAGCGGAAGCAAAGAAACCATTTAACCTGGATGAACTTCGGGTGAAACTGGAATAAACATCACAAAACACGTTGCGAAGTTTTCAGAGTATCCAGGTAGCGCTGAAACATTTCCCGGGTTAACACCAAAGATGCCCTATTTCGGTTAGGATGGAAATGCACAACCGATGCATCCATAACTTTACGGGCAACCCATAACTCCACATCTCCTTCGGCATTATTCAACAAACCGAACGGCGAGACGGCGCCTGGCTCCACCCCAAGTTTCTCTTTCATCGTCTCCGTGTTGACGAACGAGAGTTTCTTATCCCCAACTTGTTCGGCAAGTTTCTTCAAATCGGTCTGCTGATCCGCAGGCAGAACGACCAGCAAATACCGCTTCTTCTTTTGATCTCTCAGAAACAGATTCTTGCACGCAAGTCCGGGTATCCTGTATTGAGCCAACTCGTCACAGGTTTGGACGGGTGGATGTTCGTGAACTATAAACGAAATCCCGTGGCGGGTCAGGTAATCTTCTACGGTTGAGTTCAACGATTGTAAGTTCAACAGTTCAAAGTTCAATTAGTTCACGAGATCAGCAGTTTCCGGATCTAAAGTTATTGGGGTTTGAATCGGGCCTGGAAAAAGCGCAGGTACTTTGGTTCATAGGTCATGCGAAGGCCTTTGATCTTGTCCCGACGTTCATACACTGACGCCACCGACTCCGCCACCACATCCATGTGTGCCTGCGTATACACACGACGGGGAATCGTAAGTCTCACCAACTCCAGTTTTGGGTAACGGTTTTTGCCGGTCTTGGGATCCCGGCCCGCCGAGACCACACCGCGCTCCATGCTTCGTATGCCAGACTCAATATAGAGTTGCGCCGCCAACTGTTGTGCCGGGTACTGATCCTGCTTGATATGGGGCAAAAACGCGGATGCATTGAGAAAAACACCATGACCTCCAACCGGCTTCACGATGGGTACTCCAAAGTCGGCAATCCTATCACCCAGGTAAAGCACCTGACCAACCCGCGCATGGATATGATCGTAGCTTACCGATTCCCGAATACCGATGGCCATCGCTTCCATATCACGACCCGCCAGGCCGCCATAGGTGTGCAGACCTTCATAAACCACCACCATATTGCGCGCCTCTTCGAAAACCGGGTATTCATTCAAGGCCAGGAAACCACCGATGTTGACCAGGGCATCCTTTTTCGCACTCATGGTTGCCCCATCCGTATATGAGCAAATCTCCTTGATGATCGATGCGATGGTCCGGTTGCTGTAGCCCGGCTCACGCTCCTTTATGAAATAGGCATTCTCCGCCACGCGTGTCATGTCGTGAATGATGCGAATCCCGTGCTTCTTGGTCAGGGCCCGAAGCGCTTTCAGGTTTTCCATCGAAACCGGCTGGCCCCCGGCCATATTTACCGAGGTGGCCAGGCTTACATAGGGAATCTTTTTAGCCCCATATTTCCTGATCACTTCACTCAGTTTCTGCAAGTCGACGTTGCCTTTGAATGGATGTTCATTCTCGGGGTCATGGGCCTCAGGGATGATCACATCCACAAAATGACCACCCGCCAGTTCCTGGTGAAGTCGCGTTGTAGTGAAGTACATGTTCCCTGGAATAATATCCCCCTTCTTAATCAGCAACTTGGAGATAATATGTTCCGCCCCCCGCCCCTGGTGGGTGGGCACCACATATTTATACCCATACGTCTTCTGGATTGCCTCCTCCAGGTGATAGAAGTTCCTGCTGCCGGCGTAGGCTTCATCCCCCATCATCATACCCGCCCACTGGTGATCGCTCATGGCCGAGGTTCCGGAATCGGTCAGGAGGTCTATGTAGACATCCGCAGACCGTAGCAGAAAAGTATTGTAACCAGCCTCGGCAATGGCCTTGAGCCGATCGGCCCGGCTGGTCATTTCGAGTAGCTCTACCATTTTGATCTTATAGGGCTCAGCCCAGGACTTGCGGGTGGTCATGACGTCATATTTTCACAAAGCAAGCCACCCGAACGGTCGGCTGCCATGACTTCTGTCAGCCTTCTGGCCCATCCCAATAAACGGCATTCCAATTCCTGACTTTGATCATTTCGCGTAGATGTCAATCTTCCTAACTCGAATCGGACAGGGATAGATTTTTCCAACGACTGACACCATGACCGAACGCATTCAGCAGATTATTGAGGGGCTGGATACCCATTCACCATTGTCGGTTGCCCGTACCCTGGATCGGGTGAAGAACCTGGACGACCTCACGACCGACGAAAGGATTTCACTCACCGAAGCCTTCTTCGACATCTTCGCACACGCCCACCATACCAATTCGACTTCGATGCCCAAACTGGCGGTACGCGCAGGCAAACGCATCGCCAAGTTCGGTCCCGAAATGCTCCCCGTACTCTTCAGCCATCTGCTTACCGCCGACAGCGAAACGGCGAACTATTACGCCAAAGCACTGGCCCGTAATGGTGAAGTCGCATTAAAGTACCTTCTTCCCAAACTGACCGAGTACCGCGACAGGGATCACGAGATAATCAACTTGATTCAGGCTCTGGCCTACTTCAAAACACCTGAGGCTGCCACTACCATCCCCTTTGTGCTCAGCGTGGCACAACATGTCAACCACCAGGTGACGTCAATGGCGGTCTACACCAGTGGCCGGCTTGTCCAGCAGCTGCCCGCATCGTCCTTCAGTGATGAGCTACGGCAGTTCATGTTCAATTCCTGCTTCCGGTTCCTCTCCCATGCCCAAGGGTTAGTCAGGAAGAACGCAGCCAGGACTTTAGGTAAGATGCTCAGGAAGGGCCTCCTCAATGAGGACAATGAGCACAAGCTGTACAAGGCTTTCCTGTCCATAACCGGTCGGGACGATCACCACAATTGGGACCGCGCTTTCATCGTACGCAGGGAAGCCGAAGACTTCCTTCCTTTCTTCCATCAGCCCAGTACGCCGATTCGGCGATACACTCAATCGTACAAAGTACTTTCGAAACGGGTGCTTTGTCCCAACACCTACCACTTCATTATTGAAGCCCCTTTGATTGCCCGCAAAATCGAAGCGGGCCAGTTTGTGATCGTACGGCCGCATATCTTCAGCGAGCGCATTCCCCTCTCGATCTGTAGCTGGGATCGCGACCGTGGAACGATTGAGATCATTGTTTCTGCCGTAGGCAAGACAACTACAGAAATCAACAACATGAAGGTGGGTGACACCTTCGAAGACGTAGTCGGTCCGTTGGGCGAACGTTCGGCGTTGCCCGCCTCCTCAGGCACCTGCGTGCTCATCGGCGGAGGCTATGGCACAGGAGCGATCATTCCCACGGCACGGGATATTAAGGCCGCTGATGGCAAAGTGATCGGAATTGTGGGTGCACGCAACAAAGACACGTTAATCATGGTGCCCGAACTGCAGGCCGTATGTGATGAGGTCATTGTGACCACAAACGATGGATCCGCAGGCATCGGCGGGATGGTTACGGATGCGTTGAGGGAAATCCTTCTGCGTGAAAAAGTAGTCTACGTCCTGGCGATCGGGCCCGTGCCCATGATGAAGGCAGTGAGTGAAATGACGCGCCCGCAATCCATACCCACCTTTGTATCGCTTAATGCAATCATGGTGGATGGCACGGGCATGTGCGGCGCGTGCCGGGTAACGGTAGGCGGAGAAACCAAATTTGCCTGCTTCCATGGACCTGACTTCGACGGCCACAAGGTTGATTTTGAAAATCTGATGAAACGACAGAAGATGTTTGTTTCAGAAGAGCGAAAGGCATTTGAGCAAATGAAGGTATGACCGACGGAAACATCAACCCGCAGGCCACTCCGCGTCCGATGAGCAACCGCGAACGGATGGGTATTCCTCACCAGGAAATGCCGCTCTGCGAGCCGGCTGTCCGGATCTGCAATTTCGACGAGGTGCCCATCGGGTACAGTGAAGAGATGGCCAGGATGGAGGCCCAACGCTGCCTGCAATGCAAGAAGCCGGCATGTATTGGCGCCTGCCCGGTGGGAATCAATATCCCGGCGTTTATCAAGCTGATTGAACAGGGCAAATTCGGAGATGCCGCCAAGAAGATCCGCGAGACCAACTTCCTCCCTGCAGTTTGCGGTCGGGTCTGCCCTCAGGACAAGCAATGCCAGGCGGTTTGCGTTGTGGGCCGGAAGAACATACCGGTAGGAATCGGCAACCTCGAACGGTTCGCCGCCGACTATGAACGCAACAACCACCTCCAGGAGATCCCGCCCATGAACATGCCTACAGGCAAGCGCATCGCCGTGATCGGTTCGGGCCCCGCGGGATTGTCGGCTGCCTATGAGTTGACCATCCGCGGTCATGAGGTGGTGGTATTTGAAGCCTCCCATCGCGCCGGCGGAGTGATGGTGTACGGAATCCCGAGATTCAGGCTTCCCCTGCGAATTGTTGACGACGACATTCGATACCTGACCCGACTCGGGGTGAAGTTTGTGTACAACATGGTGATCGGAAAAGTCCTTTCCATTGAAGACTTATTGCAGCGCGAAGGGTTTGATGCTGTCATGATTGGCACCGGCGCCGGATTGCCACGCATGCTCAACGTGCCCGGATCCAATGCCAACGGTGTGTACTCGGCAAACGAGTACCTAACCCGAATCTACCTGATGGACGCGCATCATTTTCCCAAATACAGCACCCCGATCACTTCCGGTGAGAAGGTGGCCGTCATCGGCGCAGGCAATACCGCCATGGATGTCATGCGCACCGCCAAACGACTGGGTGCCGAGGTGACCTGCTACTATCGGCGGTCTCACGACGAGGCTCCAGCCCGCTCCGAGGAACTCAAGCACGCCGAACAAGAGTCCATCAACTGGCGATGGCTCTCCAACCCGGTCGAGTTTCTGGTGGATGAAAACAATTTCGTCAAGCAAATCAAGTGCGAGCGCATGACGCTGTCGGAACCCGATGAAACCGGGCGACGGAAGCCCGTGCCCACCGGAGAGTTCTTTGTTGAAGAATGCGATACGGTGGTGATGTCCCTGGGCTGCAGTGTCAATCCGATTATACCATCAACGGATACCGAGATCCACGTTAACAAGTGGGGCGTGATCGTGGTTAACCCGGATACGTGCGAGACCAGCAAAAAGGGTGTGTTCGCTGCAGGTGACGCTATCACCGGAGGTTCCACGGTGATACTTGCGATGGGTCAGGCGAAAAAAGCAGCGGCGGCTATTCACGAATACCTTATGGGCAAACCGACAGCCACCCTGGACGGCGAAGTAGCCGGGAATACTCCCGTACCTATCTCTGCTGAGTCCAGATAGCCTTTCCCCTTGACCAAATTACCTACCTTCGCTTTATGCAAGGCGGTGAGATTGTGGCCAGGGTATTGAAGGAAGAGAAAGTTCCTTTTCTCTTTACACTCATAGGCGGTCATATCTCCCCCATTATCGTTTCGTCCAAGCAATCCGGAATCCGGGTTATCGACACCCGACATGAAGTCAATGCGGTTTTTGCCGCCGATGCGGTGGCGCGGCTCACCGGAATTCCGGGCGTTGCCGCAGTGACAGCAGGCCCCGGTATTACCAATACAATTACGGCGGTGAAGAATGCTTACCTGGCGCAGTCCCCAATTGTTTTGCTAGGCGGCGCCGCACCCACCCTGCTAAAGGGACGCGGGGCACTTCAGGATATCGATCAAATAGAACTCATGCAGCCCAATGTTAAATGGGCAGCGGCCGTCAGGTCGGTGAGGGACATCTACCCCACGCTCAAGAAGGCTTTCCAGATGGCTATGGACGGAGTTCCAGGGCCGGTGTTTGTGGAGTTACCTCTTGATCTCCTGTATGAGGAATCGATTGTCAGATCCGGGTTTGAGAAATCTCTTAGGAAGCCTTCCAACCTAAAACAAATAATTACCAACTGGTACATCCAGCGCCACCTGAATAATGTATTCAAGTCGTCGGCCATCGCCGCTCAAGGGCCGGCAACTTCAGACATCCGCACTCCTTCCCGTGAGGATGTAACGTCCGCAGTGGCTATGATAGAAACGGCACAGCGTCCCGTTCTGCTCGTTGGCAGTGGGGCTATGATGGTGCCGGCAGATGCAACTTCGATCGCCGGAAGTCTGGCCACCTTGGGTATACCCACCTTTCTTTCAGGGATGGCCCGCGGTCTGCTCGGAAAGGACCAAGCGGTTCAATATCGACATCACCGTAAAGAAGCCCTGCGCGAAGCTGATCTCGTTCTCCTGGCCGGTGTACCATTTGACTTTAGGCTTGAATACGGACAACACGTTCACTCGAAGGCAAAAGTCATCTCAATCAACAGGAGCCGTGCTGACCTCTATAAAAACAGGCGACCCACTCTTGCTGTACAAGCAGACCCCGGCAAGTTCCTTATTTCCCTGGGAGCCCGAGGCCTTGGAAACAAAGCGGAATGGAAGTTGTGGCATGAAACCCTCGGAGGTCGGGAACATGAGAGGGAAAAATCCATACGGGAAACTGGCGTGACCGCGGCCGGCCTACATCCTGTTCAACTATTCCTTGAATTGGATAAGGCCCTAACCGACAAGTCGATAATCGTGGCGGACGGCGGCGATTTTGTGGGCACTGCTTCCTACGTGCTGAAGCCCAGGAAACACTTGTCCTGGCTTGACCCGGGCGTATTCGGCACGCTTGGCATTGGCGGAGGGTTCGCTCTTGGCGGAAAACTTTGCTTGCCAGAATCAGAGCTATACATCATCTATGGTGATGGAAGTGCCGGATACAGCCTAATGGAGTTTGACACGTACGTGCGCCACAAGCTGCCGGTAATTGCCATCATCGGGAATGATGCCAGTTGGGCACAAATTGCTAGGGACCAGGTAGAGATTCTTGGCGATGACGTGGGAACTAAGCTGGCCCACTCCGACTACGAGAAAATCGCCCATGCCTTTGGGGGTCGGGGAAGGAAAGTCAACAGCTTGTCCGAATTTCAAACCGCCCTGCTTGAAGCCCGAGCATCGATTCGGGAAGGCATCCCCTACCTAATAAATGCTGTGCTGGCCCAGTCAGACTTCAGGAAAGGTTCTTTGTCCATGTGACCCTCCGTTACTATTCCCTTTCGGTATATTCTTATAAAGCGAAGAATCGTCTTTTTTTGAACATTTCGATGCCCTGAACGTTCTAGGAGTGTATGTTTAAACTTTTTAAAACTGACCCTGTTAAACGTCTTCAGGAGCGTCGATCCAAACTGCTGGAGGAAGCCCTGAAGAGCCGGACGTCCGGCAATTTCAGCCTGTACGCAGAAAAGATGGTCGAAGCCGATAACCTTGAAAAGAAGATCGACATCCTCCAATCTGCAACTGGCTCAAAGGCTGCCTGATCCGTCAGTATCCATTTTTTGGTTCCGCCGCGACCTGAGGCTGGAAGATAACACGGGGTTATATCACGCACTGAAGGAGGGCTCCCGTATACAGCCTGTATTCCTCTTCGATCCCAATATCCTGGACCTACTCGACGATCCGGCTGACGCGAGGGTAACCTTCATTCACGATTCCCTTCAACGCTTACAGGATGAGTTGGCATCGGTTGGGTCCAACCTGCTCGTCCTCCATGCCAAACCCGAGGATGTATTCAGCCAGCTTGATGCAAAGGCAGTTTATGCCAACCACGATTATGAGCCCTACGGCCGCCAACGGGATGAAACTGTAGGCAAAATTCTCGAGGCTCGTGGTATCCCCTTTCTCACCTTCAAAGACATCGTCATTTTTGAGAGGGATGAGGTGATGAAGGATGATGGAACACCGTACACGGTCTTCACTCCCTACCAACGAAAGTGGAAACTGGCGTTTTCAGAAGAGTCCGTCAAACCGGTATCGGCCACGACATACCTCTCCCGCCTGCGCAAGAGTACACCCACTGCGTTGCCCACCCTGGAAGAACTTGGGTTTATCAGAAGCAACGTAATGTTTCCAGAAAGGAAAATTCCACTCTCGATTGTCCGTGCGTATGCCGGGCAACGCGACGTCCCCGGAATTCAATCCACAACACGGCTGGGGGTTCACTTGAGATTTGGTACAGTCAGCATCCGCAAACTGGTTCACCTAGCGAGGCAGACAAGTGAAGTATGGCTGAATGAATTGATCTGGAGGGAGTTCTACCAGATGATCCTGTGGCATTTTCCCTACGTGGTTGAACGCGCATTCAAACCGGCGTATGATCAGATTTCCTGGCGAAATGATCCGGAGGATTTTCAGCGTTGGTGCGAAGGCAGGACGGGCTACCCGCTCGTCGATGCCGGCATGCGTGAACTCAATGCTACGGGCTTCATGCACAACAGGGTACGCATGGTGACGGCAAGTTTTCTTACCAAGCATTTGTTGATAGACTGGCGGTGGGGTGAAGCGTATTTTGCCAAGAAGCTCCTGGATTTTGACCTGGCCGCCAACAATGGGGGGTGGCAATGGGCTGCAGGAACGGGTTGTGATGCCGCACCGTACTTTCGTGTTTTCAACCCTGCCTTACAGGCCGAAAGATTTGATCCTGATTCACGCTATATAAGGACTTGGGTGCCTGAAGTTGGATCGAAAGACTACCCCCCACCCATGGTTGATCACACCTTTGCCCGCGACCGGGCGGTCAAGACCTACCAGGAAGCCCTTCGTAGTGCACGATAACAAAATCGGGTAAGCCCTGTTACTGTGATGTGCGAACCTACCATCTCCATCGTAAGCAATTCATTCCCATCTCCCTGACGGAAGCCTGGGAATTCTTTTCATCGCCGAAAAACCTCGGAAAAATCACTCCTCCCCGGATGAATTTTGTGATCCTGGCACAATCCGGTCCGGAAACGATGCATGAAGGACAACGCATCCGCTACCGCATTACCGTCCTTCCGCTCGTTCGCGTAACCTGGGAAACGGAAATTACCAAGGTAGTTACTCACCAACGCTTTACAGATGAACAACGGGTGGGGCCCTATGCCTTGTGGAAGCATACCCATTCCTTTCAGGAAGTCGATGGGGGCGTGGAAATGAATGATGAAATAATCTATGCGCTGCCTTTGGGTCCATTGGGAAGGCTGGCCAATGCATTGTTTGTGAGCCGTGAAGTAAACCGTATTTTTGAGTATCGTTTCCGGGCATTGAATTCTATTTTCAAATCATCATGATGTCCTTTTCGTTGCCTACAGTCTTGTGGTGTTCGGCCATTACCATCGGCACTTTTCTGTTTTGGGAATTCGTTGCCTGGTTTACGCACAAATACGTAATGCATGGTTTTTTGTGGGTATGGCATCGCTCACACCACACTGTTCATGACCATGCGTTTGAACGGAACGATTGGTTTGCCGTGGTATTCAGCATACCCTCGATCGCGCTGTTCTATTATTTCAGTTTGATCCAATACAGTCCTTACGGCCTGGCCGTTGGCCTTGGTATTTTCTGCTACGGCTTGTTCTACCTCATCTTCCACGACATTATCGTCCATCAGCGAATCCGATGGCGGCCAGCCAGGCGTAGTCGTTACCTTCAACGAATGATCCACGCGCATTACATCCATCATAGTCGTCACACCAAGGAAGGATGTGAAGCGTTCGGGTTCCTCTATGCACCTAAGAAATACCAGCCGCAATCTTTTGCGTTCAGGAAAGACCGTCAAGAAACCCAGTAATATTCAGGATGTCGAAATTTCTATACCTGGGCATCGACCTGGCCTCCCTCATCGTACCGGTGCTTTTCAGTTTTTATCCAAAGAAGCACTTTGCTTCCACATGGCGCGCCTGGTTACCAGCCCTGGTAATCGCAGCAATGGTCTTCATAATTTGGGATGCCTGGTTCACTAGCATGGGCGTTTGGGGGTTTAATGAGACCTACCTGACCGGAATCAGGGTAGGCAACCTTCCCGTAGAGGAGATTTTGTTTTTCTTTTGCATTCCTTACGCCTGCTTGTTCACGTATGTAGCCATCGGCTACCTGCGAAAAAGCGAACCGCTCCCTGACCAAGGCAGACGAGTAACTTTACTACTGATTGCCGGGCTGGTGATAATTGGATGCAAGAATTACGATCGATGGTATACTTCTGTCACCTTCCTGTCGTTGGCCTTCTTTCTTGCCTTTCTTTTGCTCGTCGTTAAGCCAAAATATCTGGGCAAATTCTATTTCAGTTACCTGTTTATACTTATACCCTTCTTTCTGGTCAATGGTGTGCTCACCGGCTCATGGATTGAGCGGCCCGTGGTGTGGTATAATGATGAGGAGAACCTTGGCATTCGCATGGGCACGATTCCATTCGAAGACGTTTTTTACGGGATGTTGCTCATCCTGCTGAACGTAGTCATTTACGAGTTTCGGTCCACGCGGAGCAAAGTCTGAACTTCACCTTATATCGACCAGCCCCGTCAGGGGCGAAATCATGTTAGCCCCGTCAGGGGCGAAATCATGTTAGCCCCGTCAGGGGCGAAATCATGTTAGCCCCGTCAGGGGCGAAATCATGTTAGCCCCGTCAGGGGCGAAAT
>JAYRNL010000076.1:0-2760 GCA_041912235.1 Cyclobacteriaceae bacterium | reverse complement strand
TCAAGGGTCTTTTTGGAGGAGGAGAAAGTCTTCCGTCAGCCAACGTGGTGTTTGACTACGAACGCCCGTTTAGCGCTACCGTCACCGGAAAGAAATTCTACGTGGTCGGTCATCGCGGCGGCGGCCGTACCAGCGACAGGCTCCCCATTTCAGAAAACAGCATAGCTATGGTGGGCTATGCCGGCAGGTTCGGGGCTAATGGAATTGAAATTGACGTTCGCCTCACCAAGGACAAGGTTCCGGTGCTCTATCACGATGACGATATCAATATCCGGTTGACCCAGAAAAGCCCGATCAACGGGCCCATCGATAACTTTACCTGGGATCAATTGAATGAGTTCGTTTACCTCATCCGCGGTGAACGAATCCCCAAACTGGCCGATGTGCTTACGTATGCCATCGACAGTGCCTCTATCGAGTTTGTTTGGCTCGACATCAAAGACCCGAAGGTTATCTCCATCATTCGTCCCATTCAGGAAGCAGCCTACGATCACGCCGCCAGCAAAGGTCGCTCGATCGAGATCCTGATGGGCGTGCCAGCCGATGACGTTGAAGCGGCTTTGAAGGCTGAATCGGGATACACCAGCATACCCTCCCTCTGTGAGATAAGCCCCGATGTGGCACGTGAACTGAATTCCCGCGCCTGGGGCCCACGCTGGACCCTGGGAACACAGAACGATTTGGTGGCTGGCGTGCAAGCTGAGGGTCGTATAGCCATCTGCTGGACAATCGATGTCCCTGCTTATATCAACCAGTTTATCAACCAGGGCAGGTTCGATGGGCTGTTGACAAATTATCCTTCTTACGTGGCCTATTACCATTACATCCGTCCCTGACCACATGAAGAAGTCAATCTCCATATTCTTTTTGTTAGTGGCCGCACTCGTTGTCAATGGCCAGGATCGGAAACCAAACAACTGGTCTATTGGCGCCGGAGTAGGCTGGTTCCACTACATCAACACCCTCGATGTGGGTAAGGACCTCGCGAAGACAAACCATGTGGGATATACCTTCCGTTTTATGTGGGAGCCTGAGCATCGGTTGTCCATGGGTCTGGAATCAGGGTACTATACCATTTATTCCCTGGAGCGGCCTGCGGGTACCGCCAAGCTCTCCGCCATTCCCCTGTTGCTTTCATTCCGCATCCGCCTTCTCCCCGAACTTTACCTCGCCGGCGGTCCCGGGATGACGATCATGTTCTCCGATGTCTCGGCACTCAACAGCACCTCCACCAGCAGTTTCCTTTCCCTGGCCAACCTGCATGTATCGGCCATGTACCGCAAGAAGATCAACGATCGCTTCGATATTGGTGGGGAAGTCAAATTTCTGAACTTCGGCAAAACGGAAGACTACGGATATTCTATCCAGCTGGTCGGCGCCTATCACTTCCGATTTAAAAAATAAGGCGTGAGAAGTGAACTCGGAATCTCCGGTTCAAGTCCCACGCCCTCATCGTCAAAACCGCACGTTGATTCCAAGCTGACCGGTGAGTGGTACCGTCGCGCTTGATCTCAGGTTCTGGTCGATGATCTTGCCGACCTTCACGTAGAGGTCAAATACTTTGAACGAGTAACCCGTCTGAAGCATGAACATGAAATTTCCTCCGGTAGGCACATACCAGCCATCGCGCACGCCCGGGTAGTTCTGACGCATCTGGTCGGAGTTCTTCACCCGCGTTACTATGGCCTTGTCAAACCCAAATTCGGTGGCTACAAACCACCTTGCCTTATAGAGCCCAATGGTCCCGGTAAACTCGCTTCCAAAATTCTGGAACTTGGCCAGGTCAGACTGGAACTGTCGGTAGATTCCAAAGAGAGACACCGTACCTTGAAAATTCCCGGCTTGGAATACGCGAACCTGAAATCCCAGCTTCGCCTTAAAATCATCGGCCAGGTCATTGCCGGCAGGGAGGGAGAATTGGGCATTGAGGACCGCAGGCAACTTGGTTTCCATCCGGTAGGCGTACCCTGCTCCAAGCGTGGCGGCGTAATCCCAACTTGTGCTGAGGTTGGCCATGTGCTTCTGGTTTTCGGCGAAGCTTTTCCAGTTGATGGCTTGCGCGCCGGCCACATTGGCGGCGCAGACAAGCATAGCGATACAGATGAAGTTTTTCATAACCCTTTGATTTCATTTAGGTAATTCAATGCGATTGGGAAGAAATTATTCCAGCCTGTGGGGAACGTGAGCATGTCGTGACCGGCGCCCCGGATCAACTCCAGTTGAACGTTCGGGTACGCCGACGAAACATGAATGGCGTAGTCCCGGCCATACGATTGATTGTGCTCGCTGTAGCAGAACAGGACTTTGGTCGTGTACTGCCCCAGGTTGGCGCGCCAGTCGGGCTGTTCGCGGTCGCCGAGTTCCATGAACGCCAGGTTGACTATGGCACCGTACCGCCAGAATGGAACAGCGGCTTCATCACCGGTGGGTTTGTTCTTGCCGTTTCCGGACTGAAGATCCATTTTGTAGTCGAGCACGGCGTGATCATTGATGTCACCGGTGAAAAACTGATCCATATACGTGACATCATTGAGCGTTTCGCTGGTGATCCCATATTGGCGAGAACGGCGAATGCAGTCCTTGATGTCTGACCATACAAAGCCGGCAGGCTCTGTCAGTACAAGTCCGGTGATGGCCCCTGGGTTTTCGTTGACATACGACGTCGCCAGGATACCTCCCCACGACTGACCCAGTAGGAAGATTTTCTGGCTGGGCGACGTGCGGAAGTAAGCGATCACCGCGCCGAGGTCGTCGATCATG
>JAYRNL010000075.1:0-4904 GCA_041912235.1 Cyclobacteriaceae bacterium | reverse complement strand
CCGGCCCCCGATCCCCGGCCCCCGGTCCCCGATCCCCGGCACCCATATTCACCGCCAATTATGCGTATAATATTATGGCCCATTCACCGCAATAATTGCATTTGCGTAGAATAACGCCTATTTTCGACGCACTATATGCGTAGAATAAGGTATATCTACGAACGAAAGGATTGGCCGGGTTTTCACTGGGATCTGGAGCGGCTGTACCCGCTCCTCGCCCGGGTGCGTCACCAGCAAGGGAGGCTGACCGGCCGTATGGAGGCACTGGGCTTCAGCCTGCGCAACGAAGCCGCGCTTCAAACGCTGACGCAGGATGTTGTCAAGTCCAGCGAGATCGAAGGCGACATGCTGAACCCCGACCAGGTGAGGTCGTCCATCGCGCGCCGACTGGGCATGGACATCGCCGGGCTCATCCCGGCCGACCGGCACGTTGAGGGCATCGTGGAGATGATGCTCGACGCCACGCAGCAGTATCAACAAGAACTCACAGCTCAGCGGCTGTTCTCCTGGCATGCGGCGATGTTCCCGACCGGCCGCAGCGGCATGCACAAAATCACGGTGGGCGGCTGGCGCGACAACGCAAAAGACGACCCGATGCAAGTGGTCTCCGGTGCCATGGGAAAAGAACGGGTTCACTATGAAGCTCCCGATGCTGACCTCCTCCCCCGTGAAATGAATGCCTTCCTGGATTGGTTCAACAAAACATCCTCCATCGATCCGGTGCTGAAAGCCGGCATCGCCCATCTGTGGTTCGTCACCGTGCACCCGTTTGACGACGGCAACGGCCGCATGGCCCGGGCGATCGCCGATCTCCTGCTCGCCCGCTCCGACCAAAGCCGCCAGCGCTTCTATAGTATGTCGTCGCAGATCCGAAAAGAACGCACGACCTACTACGAGATCCTGGAAGCCACTCAAAAAGGAACACTTGACATCACCGATTGGCTGGAGTGGTTCCTCACCTGCCTCGACCGGGCATTGTCCACCTCCCAGGAAGTTCTCGAGGGCGTGATGAAGAAAGCGAAGTTCTGGGAAACTCACTCCGCCGCACAGTTCAACCCCCGGCAACGGCTGATGCTCAACAAACTCCTCGATCACTTTGACGGCCAACTGACCACGTCCAAATGGGCGAAGATGGCCAAGTGCTCTCACGACACCGCCCTGCGCGACATCCAGGACCTCGTAAATCAACACGTGCTGGTTAAAGACGAAGCCGGAGGAAGGAGTACGAATTATGTGCTGGGAGGGAGTTGAGTTTCGAGTTCCGAGTTTCGAGTTTCGGGCCTGCCCGCCAAATGCACTGCTCTTTAAATAGGATTCGCGCTTGGCAGGCGGGTTCCGAGTTTCGAGTTCCGAGTTTCGGGCCTGCCCGCCAAATGCACTGCTCTTGAATAGGCTTCGCGCTTGGCAGGCGGGTTCCGGGGTTCGGGCATTCGGTGGTTGAATTTCGGCAGGATTTGTATTTTGCGCTATGCGAATCACAACTTTCCTTGGAGTCCTTGTCCTGGCCGGTTGCGCCAGTTCCACACCGGATCCGACACCGTCGAAGACGACGCCCACCACTACGACGACGACCAAGACTGCGCCGACCATTGTCTCGATATCGCCTACAAGCGGCACGTGGGGCACGGAAGTAACGATTACCGGTACGGCGCTGGGAGCTACCGTTGCCGCCAATACAATCAACTTCGGATCATTCAGTGCGGTGGTAACCTCTGCCTCGCCTACCACGGTGAAAGTGATCGTTCCGGCCACGCTCAATATCGTGAGCAGCCTGATCAAGCTGCAAACCGCTGATGGCCTCGCCATGTCGCCCAACTCTTTCAATCTCCTCCCGCCGGAGATCACCAGCTTTTCCGTATCAGAAGCAAAGCGAAACGCCACCGTCGTGATCTCGGGGAACAACTTTGCACCCGAGGTCTCCTTCAACAACGTCACCTTCGGGAGCTATGCTGCCACCGTGACCGGCGCGACTAACACCACACTCACGGTTAAGCTTCCTGATTTCGTCGGTTTGGAAGACAGTGATATCAAGGTTGCCGTTACCGTATTGAATCAACCGGTAAGCGTTCAAAAGGATTTTAAACTGCTGGGGCCGTGGAAACAAATTGCAAGCCTTCCCGGTCCGGCCAGGGGTGAAGCCGTCGCTTTTGTTATCGATGGCAAAGGCTATGTAGGTACGGGTCAGGAATCTCCTGCCGACGTCAACTCATCGAAAGGTTTTTATCGTTACGATCCTGCCACCAATACATGGTCTGCCATCCAGCGCTTCCAATTCACCGGGTTCGGTTCCACGTCTCCTTATTATAACCTGATTGGCATTGGCTTTGACACCAAAGCCGTTGTGGGGTTTGGGTCATCGATGTACACCGGTATACCCAACAAGGTGGAAACCTATGACCCGGTGAATGATAGCTGGTCGATGACCTCCGGGATAACGGATGGAGACCAGGTGGAGGGCGCCGTTACTTATTCCATAGGCAACAAGGGTTACCTGGTCGGCGGACTCAACAGCACGGCACCTACGACTAAAGTCTGGCAATACATTCCGGGCACCGGACTGTGGGAAACGAGGAATGACTTTCCGGGAACGGCCCGATGGGAAGCGGCCGGGTTCGCCATCGGTTCCAAGGGTCATCTCGTGGGAGGAATTTCCTGCAAGCAGTGTTCGGGTTTCGAGCTGAATGACCATTGGGAGTATGACCAGCCCACGGACACATGGACTCAGCGCCCCAATTTCCCCGGGACAAAACGTACGCGTGCAACGGGCTTTTCACTCAACGGCACCGGCTTTCTCCTGGGAGGGCAGCGTCAGGATGAAACCAAACTCAAGGATTTTTGGTATTACAATCCAGCTACACAAACCTGGACGCAGTGGACAGACATGCCCGGATCAGGCGTTGCATCGGCGGTTGCCTTTGTCATCGGAGACAAAGCGTACATCGGCACGGGACTTGGTCCGACGGATTACCTGTCCACCTTCTGGCAGTTTGACGGAGCGAAGTTCTGACTTCTACCCTATCGCTTTGCCAACTTGCTCATATCCTAGGTGGGCCTGACATCACCTGCCGCCGGATCGTTGGCATAGAGACTGACCGTAGCTCCACCAACGTAGCCGAGTGCACGTGCCACTAGGGCTGGCAGGCCCAGTACCTAGCGCCCGGTCCCTGGCCCCCGATCCCCGGCCCCCGACTACATTCCAGAAATCAGTTTATCTTCACTCCATGGAGGAAAAAATAAATTCTGAGAAGGCCGAGATGGTGGCCGAAGTGGTGGGCTTTGACTTCCGGAAACTGTGGGTCACGTGCCGGGATCTGACGGTGAGGCCCGGGGAGACGGTGGCGGCGTACTGCGACGGGGCCCGGCAGCGTTACCTCTCGCCGTATTCGTATTTCCTGCTGACGTTCGGCATCAACTACTTCCTCACGAAAACCACGGGCATCCTCAGCAACCCCGGAGCCGCGACGACGGCCGCAGACGCAGCTCCATCCTACTACGACCTTTTCCTGGACGGCTATATGAAAGGGAATCCAAACGCCACACCGGAGAAGGCGCAGAAATTGTTTGGAATGATCCAATACGGATTCGAATTCATGATGAGCAAGGAAGGCATGATCATCACGACGCTGCCGATCATGGTGCTGCTGCAGTGGCTGTTCTACCGCGCGTACCGGAAGTCCTTCTTTCAAAACTTCCATTTCCTCCTGTTTGTCTCCGCCCAGACCAACCTGCTCACGGCTCCGCTGGTGTTGGTTTTATGGTGGTCGCCCGAGAGCGTGTATTGGCTGGCGCTGGTCACGATGGTGCTGGCGATGCCTTTCTACTTCTGGGCCGTCAGCCGGTTTTACCCGAAGATCACCTCCGACCAGATCATCCTTCGAACTTTCGGGCAGGTGCTGACTGGAATCATTCCCTATTTCGTATGGAGCGCTGTGGTGATGATTGCGGCGGTGATAATTAATGCGAAGTTCTTTTCGTGAACCGGAAGCTTGTATTCCTTCGCGCCTTAGCGCCTTCGCGGTTCAATTGAGGCGCCTTGATTTAACCGCTAAGACGCTAAGGCGCGAAGAGAGTTAATGGTTAACCTTCTTTTATTCTGGCCAATCGAGCCCTAATTAAATTCTTGAGCGAAACCTTGGAGTCGTTCCTTAAAAAACTGAGGTCAATGAATTTCATCCATTCCGCCTTGGCCTTCTCCATCTTCTTGAAAATATTCAGTTGTTGCTTTTTGTCCAACTGCTGGGCTTCGAAGGCGGCAACAAAATCACGTCGATCAATCCTTGTCTTTCTTCCATTCAGGGTAAGCGCCAATTCTTCCTGGTCAGCCGGATTCACCAAGGCCGTCGCGACCATGTCATAGGCCGGGGAGAGTACATAGCCCGCTTCGGGCTGTTTCAGCAGGGAAAAGTTCTTTAAGTGCATGTCCGCGTTACCGGTGAGAAATGAAAACAGTACCTGTTCGAAGAAATTGACGACGTCGAGGCCGGGGTTCGCAGAATATTTTCGAATCGCCCTGGCAATTTGCTCGTACGATCCACGGTACTTATCCTCAGTGAGCCTTTCCGTCAGTTGACACATGTCCTCCATGTGCCACTTGGATTTCTTCAAGCGATCGACACGTTTGGTGATATAGGCAAGGTTGCCCGACTGAAGTCGGATAAGGCTGTGCGGTACTACCTTAATCCTGGCAAGCGATGCCAAATGCATGGTTAAGTCTTCCACTTCAGGCAGTTCCGGATAATGCGTTGACGGCGGCTTTAGAATATACCCTCCCCACAGGCCAACACTCGTTAAGCGTTTGGGATCCCCCTTCTTATCACCCGCTGTAAGCCCCAACGACAACTTAGGCTGGACGCCCGTCACGGTTGTCTGCGTCTTGATGATTTGGCTTGCCAATGCTTCCATCT
>JAYRNL010000074.1:0-5032 GCA_041912235.1 Cyclobacteriaceae bacterium | reverse complement strand
GGAGATTTCAGAGATACCCGGCGTTGACGCCGTGCTGGGGGCTAATGAAAAATTCAGGTTGGTCGAGCTGCTCGACGGGTTTGTGCGACCACCTCAGCCCGTGGTTTACTCCTGCGACATCGACCAGGTGCATTCGTTCAACGCCTCCTTTTCGATGCAGGACCGGACGCGCACGTTTCTCAAGGTTCAGGATGGGTGTGATTATTCCTGCACGTTTTGCACGATACCCAAAGCCCGTGGCGCAAGCCGCAGCGACACCGTGGCCAATATCGTCAGGACAGCTCATGAGATCGCGGAAGGCGGCGTAAGAGAAATTGTGCTCACCGGGGTCAACACGGGCGACTTCGGCCTGCAGCAGGGTGAACGCAAAGAACGATTCATCGACCTGGTAAAGGCGCTTGATGAAGTAGAGGGAGTGGATAGATTTCGTATTTCATCTATTGAGCCCAACCTGCTTTCCAACGAAATCATAGAATTCGTAGGAACTTCAAAACGATTTGTACCGCACTTTCATGTGCCAATACAATCGGGATCCAACAGAATCCTGAAGCTCATGCGCCGGCGGTACCAGCGGGAACTGTATGTGGAGCGGGTGGAAAAGATCAAGTCCGTAATGCCGCATGCCTGCATCGGCGTGGATGTGATCGTGGGCTTCCCCGGTGAAACGCAGGGGGACTTTCTTGAGACCTACGAGTTCCTCAACGCGCTCGACATTTCGTATCTCCATGTTTTCACGTATTCTGAGCGGGAGAACACCATCGCTGCCACGATGCCCAACCCGGTCCCTGTCCCGGTGCGCAACGAGCGTTCGCGGATGCTGCACATCCTTTCGGATAAGAAGCGGAGGTCGTTCTATGAGTCCAATTTGGGCTTGCGGCGAACGATATTGTTTGAGAAGGATATAGACAACGGGCTCATTCACGGATTCACAGAAAACTACATCCGGGTGGGTGTGAGCGTGGATGAAGGACTGGTCAACCAAGTCCGGGAAGTGGCCCTTCAATCAATTACTGACGATGGGATTGTTTCCGCAGTTCTTCTGGAACCTGAGGATACGGTACATTCTGAGATTGTTCTGCCTTGCGGAGAGTGAGGGTGACCACCGCGGAGGCGCAGAGGCGCGAAAGGCGCAGAGTATTTCTGTTCCACCACCGGTCACCGATTCATCGCCACCAGTCGTCGGTGATAATTCACCTGTCCGAGGTGGTATCCGAGGTGGGAAGCCAGGTGCATGAGGAAATAGACGGTGGCCATGGGTTTGCCGAACACCTCGATGGGGTAGACGGCGTGCAATTGCTCGTGTGGCAAGGCGGGTAATGTATTGTTGATCGCCGCTTTGGTTTTTTCGATTTCCTCGAGAAGCCATTGACGGGCGATGTTCTTCTCGGAGAATTCCGCGTCACGGTTCCTCACGTATCCTGTATTACCCAGGACAGTTCCGATAAAATGCTGGAGGTTGCCGCAGAGATGGAGGCATAGGTTGCCGGCGGAGTTGGCGATGCCTTCATTCACCTTCCAGATCGATTCTTCATCGGGATATTGCCGGAGTTCTTCCGCCAGTTTATTCAGGTCGCGGGTGTAGAGCGCAAGCAGCGATTCGGTGGCTAGATTCATGAAGCTTATCGGATAAGGTCTTTCTCAATTTCCCTGATCTTGTCCCCCAGGTGCTCCATGGCCAGGTTGAAGTTGTTGGGATCAGACATTCTCAGGTTGACGCTCACGTAGAACTTGATCTTGGGCTCGGTGCCTGACGGCCGGACGGAAATCTTGGCTCCTTCCCAGGTTTGAAATTGGAGCACGTCCGATTTTGGAAGGGTAATGGGCTTTTCGTGGCCGTTAAGCAGGTTGCGTTCCACTCTCTTTTGGTAGTCCAACAAACGGATCACCTTCTGCCCGGCAATAACGTGGGGAGGATTGTTGCGGAAGCGCTCCATCATGTACTTGATTTGCGCGGCTCCTTCGGCACCCTTCCTCACAACATTGACAAGGCCTTCACGGTACAACCCGTATTCCCGATACATCTCCACCAGCCACCGATAAAGACTCTGTCCGTCATCCTTCGCCGCGGCTGTCATGGCGGCGAAGAAGGCGCAGGCGGAAACGGCATCCTTGTCGCGAACAAATTCACCCACCATGTAACCGTAGCTTTCCTCGCCGGCCGCGATGAACTTCTTCTTGCCCTCGTTCTCGCGGATCAGCTCGGCGATGTATTTGAAGCCCGTCAGGGTATTTACACATTCGACACCCATCTGCTCGGCCATCTTGTCAATGAGGTCGGTAGTGACAATAGTTTTGGCGATGTAGACATCCTTCTTGTCTTTCAGGTTCTTGAGGATGAACCACACCATCAGGCTTAACGCCTGGTTCCCGTTCAACAGGAAGAACTCGCCTTTCGCATTGCGAATGCCGATGCCCACCCGGTCGGTATCGGGATCGGTGGCCATAACGATGGCGGCTCCGATGGCGGTAGCCTTTTTCAGCGCCATATCCATGGCGGAGCGCTCTTCGGGATTAGGGGAGTCCACCGTGGGGAAGTTGCCGTCAGGACGCCGTTGTTCTTCGATGATGGTAACATTCTCAAAGCCAAGTCGTTTGAGGCATTCAGGCACCATGGTGATGCCGGCGCCGTGCAGGCTCGAATAAACAATGGAGATCTTGGCCTGGCGTTGAATGCTTTCCTGGCGGGGAATCAGGCGCAGGACTTCACGGTAATATGCCTCCTCGACCTCGGGCCCAATGGTTTTAATCCGTGAAGGATCTGCCTTGAACTTGACCTGGTCGAAACTGGTAATCGCATTTACTTCGGCGATGACATTCTTGTCATGCGGCGGCACGAGTTGGGCCCCGTCGTTCCAATACGCCTTGTAGCCGTTGTACTCTTTCGGATTGTGCGAGGCCGTGATGACCACGCCGGACTGGCATTTCAAATGACGGATCGCGAACGACAGGAGCGGAGTGGGACGCAGTTCGGGAAACAGGTGTACGGTAATCCCGTTGGCAGAGAACACGTCGGCGGTAACCTGCGCGAAGTACTGGCTGTTGTTTCGGCTATCGTACCCCACGGCTACCTGGATGGTTTGATTGGGGAAAGACTTCTTCAAATAATTGGCGAGTCCCTGGGTGGCCGACCCGATGGTGTACTTGTTGATGCAGTTGGACCCTACCCCCATAATGCCGCGGAGTCCGCCGGTGCCGAACTCCAGTGTCTGGTAGAAACTATCAATGAGCAGTTTCGGATCTTCGCGTTTGAGCAACGCCTCAACCTGCTTTTTTGAATCGTCATCGATGTTGCCGGCCAGCCATTCTTTGGCGCGGGCGGTGGATTGGGCGAGCAGTGAAGAAGTCTGGATCATGGGTGAGTTGAAACAATAGTGGGTTACAGGTTTCCGCGAAGTTCCTGTTCGCGTTCGATGGATTCAAAAAGCGCCTTGAAGTTGCCTTTGCCAAACGATTTGGCTCCGTTGCGCTCGATAATCTCAAAGAATACGGTGGGACGGTCTTCCACCGGCTTGGTGAAGATCTGCAAGAGATAGCCCTCTTCGTCGCGGTCAATGAGGATATTGAGCTTCTTCAGTTCTTCGAGGGGCTCGGAGATTTTGCCCACCCGGCTCATCACATCTTCATAGTAGGTCTCCGGCACGTAGAGAAATTCCACGCCGCGGCGGCGCAGTTCGGAAACGGTGTGGATGATGTCATCGGTGGCAATGGCAATGTGTTGTACACCGGCGCCTTTATAGAAATCCAGGTATTCGTCAATCTGGGATTTCTTTTTGCCCTGCGCGGGCTCGTTGATCGGGAACTTGATATAGCCATTTCCGTTGGAAACGACTTTCGACATCAACGCGCTGTATTCGGTGGAAATGTCTTTGTCATCAAAGGTGATGAGCAGGTTGAAGCCCATGACCTTCTCGTAGAAGTCGACCCAGCTGTTCATCTTGCCCAGCTCCACATTGCCTACGCAGTGGTCCACGTACTTCAGTCCGATGGGTGTGGCCTTGAAAGTTGACTTGACCGGCTTGTACCCGGGAAGGAATGGGCCCTTGTAGTTCTTGCGCTCGACAAAAGTGTGGAGTGTCTCGCCGTAGGTATGAATAGCGGCGATGACCACCTCGCCATACTCATCTTTCAGGGTTTGGGGGGCGAAGGCGGGGATGGCCCCGCGAACGACGGTCTCATTGAATGATTTGGTGGCATCGTCTACCGAGAGGGCCAGCACCTTGACTCCGTCGCCGTGACGAGCCACATGGTCGGCGATTTCGGTTCCGGGTTGGATGGAGGTGGTGAGAACAAAGCGAATCTTGTCCTGCTGAAGTACATAGGAGGCCCTGTCCCGGATGCCTGTTTCAGGCCCGGCGTAGGC
Organism: Cyclobacteriaceae bacterium; assembly: GCA_041912235.1. GTDB lineage: Bacteria > Bacteroidota > Bacteroidia > Cytophagales > Cyclobacteriaceae > ELB16-189. Next base: position 672 of record JAYRNL010000074.1, on the reverse strand, counting down.
AACCAGGTTGAAGCCAAAGCAGTGTTGATAGAAGAGGGATGCCTGTTTGGCGTTACCGACATAGAATTCAATATGGTCGGTGCCGTTGATGGGAAGAAAGTCCTTTTGCATAAACAAGTGATTGGATCGGTAAAGTTACGGATTCGAAACATAATGCCGCGGCCATAGGGCAGGGGCGGAACTCCCTTTTTTTGGAATCCGGGTGGCCTCTTCTTGACCTTTCTAAGTATCTTGCCGGAAAATTTCTGACCCATGGACGTCAAGGCCCTTAACAGCGCACTCATTGCCATTATCAACAGCCGCCAGGAGCTGGCTGCCATCGACTACAACAATCCCAAGTACGACGACCTGGAGGAAAAACTCCACGACCTGGAGGATGATTTCATGGAGACCTTCGGCGACGAACTGGAACGCGCACTTCAGGATATCCACGATGAGTACTGCCCCGACTCCGATGTGCTGGTACCTATTGCTTATATAGCGAAGAAGTACCAGGTGAACGATAAGAATGAGTATTCGGTGGCCAATAGCGAGGGGGTTTTCGTGGAGATGGATGACTACCCCGGCAAGGATACCAAGCTGGTAATTCTTCCCAGTCCGCCACGCATTGCGCTCAATATCAATAACGAGAAGCAGCAGGTGGTTTGGACAGCGAAGTGAGGGCCACAGATT
>JAYRNL010000073.1:0-39410 GCA_041912235.1 Cyclobacteriaceae bacterium | reverse complement strand
TATCCAGAACGCCCGCATGCTGCTGGCTGCGAATTCCCAGGCACCCAGGGGCCTTGGCAATGACAGTGACAAGGTGGGCCGCTACTTCATGGAGCACCTGGAGATTCACGCATCGGAGTTGTGGGTACTCAAGCCATTTCCAACAGACCTGTTCAATTGGGGCAAGATTTGGTGTGAGCTCGGCATCCGTGAAGAGGTGCAGGAGTCAAATAGAATACTCAACGGCACAGCGGGCCCGGACCTGCTTGCCTGGCAGAAAAATACACCTCCCCGGATGGAGTCGTATCAAAATGAGGATCCGCGCAAATCCTGGGACAATATGATGAAGACCTGGTCGGATGCCGACAGCCTGGCCAAGCGTGAGAATAAGGGAGCCATCGCGCGCGCCTATGGGTTGCAGACGCGCCTTGAGCAAGCGCCGAATCCGGATTCAAGAGTATTTCTCAGTGCGGAGAAGGATGCCCTTGGTGTGCCGCAGGCGAACCTGCATTGGGCGCTCACCGAACTCGACAAGAGAAGCATCCGGAGGATCAGCGAGATCATCGGGGAGGAGGTGGGTAAGGCGGGCTTTGGGCGAGTTCGCTTCATCGAAGAGTTCCGTGACCCCAACGACATGACTTGGCCGTCGGGTACCAACGGCGGCTGGCACCACATGGGCACGACGCGGATGAGCGACGACCCGAAGACGGGAGTTGTCGACCGCAACTGCCAGGTACACGGTATCGCCAACCTGCACGTTGCCGGCGCTGCATGTTATGCCACGGCCGGTGCGCCTAACCCCACGCTCACCTTGGTGGCTTTGTCGTTGCGGCTTTCTGATCATGTGAAGGAAAGGGTTAAGCTGAACGTGTGACCATTAAACTATTGCCTGGCGATTTTCTTCGCGCAGCCCAATAGCCTTCGGGAGCGGTTAACCCCCCAACCTTCAGCCTTAGATGACATTCGTCATTTGGGAACAGCCTCCCAAATCGTAACATCGTCCTGTGCAAGCACCTACCCATCACTTTTCACTGGCTCGTTGGATATGGCTTACGTCCCTGGGTTGGATTCTTGGACTCGTGGCTGCCATCCTTGGCGCAGACATTTTTGGTGATTCCGATTTTGTATTCACTTCCTTCGGCCTCATGGTTGGGTTGGTTGTCGGCCTGATGCAATGGCTTGCGATCCGCAGGTTTGCCATCACGCCGCAGTGGATATGGCTGTCGGCGCTCGGCATCGGTGCAGGATTCTTTCTTGTTGAAGGCGCATTGTGGATCCTGGCGCGGACCGCAGACATTCATTTCAAGCAGGATGAAGCGTTCTACTTTGTTCCGGTTGAAACTGCGATCGGTGGGCTGGCCTGCGGGTGGCTCCAATCTAAGTACCAGCTTTACCGAGTCTCAACGGCTACAGGCTGGACTAGGACACAGTTCATAAGCTGGTTCACCATTACGGCCGTGATTGTGGTATGGGCCTTTATTACTAGTGTGTTGATCAAAGGGCGTTATCCGGTATTGCTCATGATGAACTTCCTCTTCATCTTCGGTCCCGGGGCTTTGCTGGGATGGATGTCGGGAAGAAAGCTGAAATCCATGCTCAGCGAGCACCATTGGGTAACCTTACCGCCACTCTGATTTGGCAGGTTTCATTCTGAATAAAATCATTGGATAATCTTAATAATCCAAGGATATTAGGTTGTTCAAGAATGGCTATGAGTAATCGGAAATTCGCAGTTTGGTTTGTGGTTTTGCTGGTGGTCGCAGCCATCATCTACCTGATCGGACTGGACCCAGCGGTGAACCCGGAACATGTCCACGGCAAATGGATGGGCAAGCAAAAGGTTACTGTCCGGTTCGACTTTAAGGACCACTATGAATTTGCCACGGCCCCCGATTCGCTCGACCTGGTATTGGTCATGCATGAAAACGGCGACGTTTCCGGCAACCTGGGAGGGGCCGCACTTGAAGGATGCACCCTCACGCCCAACCGGAACAAGGTAAGCTCGGCCATCAATTTGTTCAGTGACTTCGTCATCCGCGGCAACCTGCGCGGACCAATTTTTGAGGGAGATACGGTTGCCGTGAAACAAATCAGCATCCCACTGAACCTGGAGAAGAACCATTTTCATGGCACTGTCTTTCAGCACCAGGGTATCGACGTGTACCCCATGGTGATGGGCAACCTGAAACGGGTCGAATAGTAATCAGACATTTTTTTGGACGGCGGACAATCTTTTCGACTGGGCATTATCTTGGTGCCCGTATGAAGAAGTTTGTGCTAATCGGGGCCCTGCTGCTTGTGTTGATTCAATCTTGCCAACAAAGACGAGAAGGCACCCCACGTGTGTTGGTATTCAGCAAGCATTCGGGACACGTCCACAGCTCCATCCCGGCAGGCATGAAGGCCATCCAACTACTAGGCACCGCCAATGGATTCGACGTGGACACCACCAAAGACGCTTCGGCCTTCACCGAAGACAACCTGGCCAGGTACTCGGCCGTCGTATTTCTGAGTACAACCGGCGATGTCCTCAACCGCAGGCAGGAAGCGGCCTTTGAACGATACATTCAGGCCGGGGGCGGTTTTGTTGGTATCCATGCTGCAACCGACACGGAATATGATTGGGGTTGGTACGGCCGGCTCGTCGGCGCGTACTTTGTTTCCCACCCGAAAGAGCAACAGGCACGATTTGTCATCAAAGACAAAAACCACCCTTCGACGTCGTTCTTTGCCGATTCGGTTTGGCAGCGTGTCGACGAACTCTACAACTTCAAGTGGATAAGTCCGGATATTCATATACTGGTGACGATTGACGAAACTTCGTACAAAGGAGGCACTCACGGAACGATGCACCCCATGTCCTGGTATCATGATTACGATGGCGGACGCGCATTTTATACGGCTTTGGGACACACGGAGGGTACCTATGGGGAAGAACTTTTTGAAAAGCACCTTCTCGGTGGAATTCAATATGCGATTGGTGAAAATCTGGAATTAAACTATCGCAAAGCGCACACTGAATTCCCACCGGACGACGACCGGTTTGTGAAAACACAACTAGCGCTGGCCGGCGAATTTTATGAACCGACGGAGATGACTATCCTGCCCAATCTCGACGTGCTCATTGTGCAGCGCCGAGGCCAGGTACTCCTTTATAAGAATGAAACCGGAGAAGTGAGACAAGTGGGCTTCCTGGATGTGTATTGCAAAGCGAAGAAATCAAATGCCAACGTGGAAGAAGGCCTGCTGGGGCTCGCCAAGGACCCCAACTACGCGAATAACCATTGGGTCTATCTCTTTTATAGCGCCCCCGACTCGGCCGTGAACAGGTTGTCACGATTCACATTCGAAAACGATACGCTATTACTAAGCACCGAGAAGACCATCATCGAAGTGAAGTCACAACGGGAGATTTGCTGCCATACCGGAGGCTCCATTGCCTTCGGACCCGATGGACTCCTGTATTTGTCAACGGGCGACAACTCAACACCTTTTGATGAGCCGGGAGAGAAGTATGTGAACAGTGGTTACGGACCCTTGAATGATACGCCCGGCCATGCGCCTTACGATGCCCGGCGATCTTCGGGAAACACCAACGACCTGCGTGGTAAAATCCTTCGCATCCGCGTGAACGACGATGGCAGCTACTCCATCCCGGAAGGAAACCTTTTTCCTGTCGGCACCGCCAAGGCAAGGCCCGAAATCTACGTCATGGGCAACCGGAACCCGTATCGTATCTCCGTTGATCAGAAGAACAGCACATTGTATTGGGGTGAAGTGGGGCCGGATGCCTCGGTCGACAGTCTGCAGACACGGGGTCCAAGAGGCTATGATGAACTGAACCAGGCACGCAAAGCGGGCTTCTTCGGCTGGCCGCTCTTTGTCGGCAACAATTACCCGTATCATCAATACAATTACGTGACAGGAGAAAGTGGTCCGGCCTTCGATCCAAAGCATCCGGTCAACGATTCGCGAAACAACACGGGCCTGAGGGATTTGCCTCCCGTGTCGCCGGCATTCATCTGGTATCCGTACGGGCCGTCACCCGATTTTCCGCAGGTGGGGGCGGGAGGAAGAAATGCAATGGCAGGGCCGGTGTACTACACCGACATGTTTCCGAAAGAAACGAGGCTTCCCGACTACTACAACGGTAAAGTGATCATCTACGACTGGATCCGGGGCTGGATGAAAGCGGTCACCCTGCAACCCAATGGTGACTTCGACAGGATGGAGCCTTTTGCACCATCCGTGAAGACTAATTCGATGATTGACCTCGAGGTCGGTCCCGATGGTCGGCTGTACCTGCTCGAGTACGGCACCGGTTGGTTTACCCAGAATCCCGATGCCGGCCTGGCGCGACTGGACTTCATTTCGGGCAACCGCCCGCCACAGATCAGCAAACTGCAGGTTAATAAGACGTCCGGTCAGGTACCGTGCACTATTAAGGCATCCTTGGTTGCAACGGATCCCGACAAGGATCCGGTCCGGTACCAATGGCGTCTGGGCAACGGCGAGATGAAAGAAACCGAATCGCCGGCGCTGAACTATACTTATCAACAGAAAGGATCCTATTGGTTGTCAGTCAGGGCTGTGGATGATAAAGGTGGCATTTCCCGCAGTGACTCGGTACAGGTTTATGCGGGCAATGAAGCGCCACAGCTGAGCATTACATTGAATGGAGGTAACCGGTCCTTCTATCTGCCGGGCATTCCCATCTCGTACAAGGTGGATATGAACGACAAAGAGGACGGAACCCGTATTGATCCGGATCGCCTCCTGGTATCGGCAGACTACGTAGAGGGCGCCGAACGCGATACGACGCCGGCCGGTCACCTTCAAAGTATCAGCGGTCGTGCCTTGATGCAGTCGCTGGATTGCAAAAGTTGCCACAAAGAAGAGGACAAATCGATTGGCCCTGCTTATGTGGAGGTGTCCAGGAAATACAGGACGCAGCCAAACTCGGTTGATTATCTCGTGAAGAAGATCATCAACGGCGGCTCAGGGGTTTGGGGAAAAGTGTCGATGGCGGCGCATCCAAATCTCTCCACTGTGGATGCCCGGATTATTGTGAATTGGATATTCACCCAGGATCACAGCGCTTCGGAGAAAAGCAAACTGTTGGCATCGGGAACCGTAACGCCGGCACGACAAGCCAATGCCGCGGCGCTTGTGCTTTCTGCGACGTATACCGACAAAGGCGGCGAGGGCATTGAGCCGCAAACGGGAAGAGCCCAGGTAGTCCTGCCAGGCAATGTTCTTCGTATCACTGGCAAGGAAAACATCAAAGGATTTATCCGGCAATCCAACGCACTCGTCATCCCTTCGGTAGTGGCGGAAGCGGAGCTCGGTGATATTGACCTGTCCTATGTCAAGGCCATTAATGTGTTGCTAACCTGGGTAAAAGCTCCGGTTATTCCCCTTCGATTTGAGATCAGGAAGAATAGCGTTGACGGTGAGTTGCTGGGAATCGGGAACCTGTCACCAGCAACGTTGTCTGGACGGACAGGTAAGGTGCCTGTAAGAATCACCTCTACCACCGGAGTGCACCGGCTCGTTGTAGTTTATCGCCCAGAGGCTCCACTCTTGCCAGAAGCATCGGTTACCGGGTTTGAGTTTGTTGGAAGAAATTGATAAATGCGCTCGGCTTTCAAACTATGAGGTGATAGACTGCCAGAAATCCGTAGATCGCAACATAAGCGAAGCAAAGCAGCAACAAGGCACCTGCCAGGGCACCACCAATTCTTTTGCCTTTGTGGAGCTTGGGATTGGCAAGCTGGTAGAACTGGGCATAATAAAGCAAGAGCATGAGGCTTGGGTTTAGCGCCATGTCTGTGAACCGGGCAAAGCTCGTGCTACTTGCGAAATAGACAGCCACCAGGATAGCAATTTGCTGGATGGTCATCTGGGCAGACTCAAAGCAGGCAATAACCACACATTCCCAGTAGTTGAGTTTCCTTCCCAACACACGAAGCCAGCCAAAGAAAAGTGTAGCCATTGCAGGGAGGTAGAATGGAATGAAGTATTTGTACTGATTAATCCACAACTGTTGCGTTGCATCGTAATCCTTCCAGAAGCTTGCTTCTTCAGCCATCATGCCTGCATCCTGAACGGGATCGTAATAGTGAACCTTAAGCAAGTTCATGGCCAGGAGCATCGTTCCCAGCACAATGAGCATGTAGGAAACCGGATGGTAGAATTCCTTTCGCTTGCCATCAAGGTAGTCCAGCATTGCGTACCCGGGCCTCTTATAGAGTTGCACTACGTTGAACAAAAAGCCGCGGTCAAGCCCAAACAAGACTTGAGGTAAGTCACGAACAATAGTCCTCCATTCGATGCGTGCAACGGTGGCGCGCTGTCCGCAATTGGGACAATAGGAAGCGCTGAACTGATGACCGCAGTTCTTGCAGGTTATCATTGTCAACAACCGGAAAACTGGCCGGCTGATCGAAGTTAACAAAAAAGGAACCGCGAGGTGATGACTGACAAGATAAGATCCGTTGATTACCGGAGGCTCCGGAAAAGTTTATGACGTGCTTCCTCATGCGTCAGACAAGAGATAGGCAATGGACTCATCATCTTAATGGACCATAAAAAAAGGAGTCGGTTTCACGACTCCTTCTAACTTCTTCGCCTTTTTCCTGTCACTTCCTCCGCTTCGCCGCTTTCCTGGCCTTCTTCGCTGCTTTCTTGACTTTCTTCACGGCTTTCTTCCTGGGGGCTGGCTTTGCTTTCCTTACAACCTTCTTCGGAGTTGCCTTCTTCGCTGAGGGCTTCTTGGCTTTGCCCATTTGATTCAACGCCGAGCCGGCTTTAAACCAGAGAATCTGATTGGCGTTGTAGGTGTGATTAACCTTGACGGAATCTTTGGTTCCATCCTTGTGATTGAAAAGAAGGGTCAGCTGACGGTCAGGGGCAAAAGCAGTTAGATCGGTGAAATCAACGGTATCATCCTCCTGGATCTTGTTGTAGTCGTCCTTATTGGCGAACGTAAGCGCAAGCATACCCTGCTTCTTCAGGTTGGTTTCATGGATGCGCGCAAAAGACTTCACGAGGATGGCCCGAACTCCCAGGTGACGAGGCTCCATGGCCGCGTGTTCACGCGAAGAACCTTCACCGTAGTTTTCGTCACCAACCACGATTGAACCGATTCCCTTGGCTTTGTAAGCGCGCTGAACTTTGGGCACTTCGTCGTACTGTCCGGTCAGTCCGTTCTTGACGCTATTTTGCTTCTCGTTGAAGAAGTTCGTGGCGCCGATGAGCAGGTTGTTGGAGATGTTATCCAGGTGACCGCGGTATTTCAGCCACTTGCCTGCCATCGAGATGTGGTCAGTAGTGCACTTGCCTTTCGCTTTGATGAGCAACCGCAGTCCGCTGAAGTTCTTGCCATCCCAGGGAGCGAAGGGAGTGAGGAGTTGAAGGCGGTCCGACTTGGGATCGACCTTGACTTGCACTTTGCTTCCGTCTTTGGCCGGAGCCTGGTAGCCGGGGTCTTTCACGTCAAAGCCCTTCTTGGGCAGCTCATCGCCTTTCGGCGGATCGAGCTTCACTTTTTCGCCACGCTCGTTGGTGAGGTAGTCGGTCATCGGGTTGAACGTGAGATCGCCGGCAATCGCCAGCGCGGTCGTCAGCTCGGGTGATGCAACAAAAGCGTATGTGTTGGGGTTGCCGTCGTTGCGCGACTGGAAGTTGCGGTTGAACGAGTGAACGATGGTGTTCTTCTCTTTCTTGTCGGCTCCCATGCGGCTCCACATACCGATGCAGGGTCCGCAGGCGTTGGCAAAGACAGTAGCGCCGATGCGGTCGAACGTCTTGATAAAGCCGTCGCGCTCAATGGTGTAGCGCACCTGTTCCGAACCGGGCGTGATGGTAAACTCGGCCTTAGTCTTAAGCCCTTTGTTGGCCACTTGCTCGGCAAGGCTTGCCGCGCGTGAAATGTCTTCGTAGGACGAGTTGGTGCACGAGCCGATCAAACCCACTTCCACTTTCGTTGGCCAGCCGTTCTTCGCGGCCTCTTCCTTCATTTTAGAAATGGGCGTCGCGAGATCAGGAGTGAAGGGACCGTTCAGGTGGGGTTCAAGTGTCGAAAGGTTGATCTCTACGATCTGGTCGAAATACTTCTCCGGTGATGCGTACACCTCGGGGTCGGCCGTGAGGTGCTGTTTGATCTTGTTGGCCATCTTGGCAACCTCGGTGCGTCCGGTTGAGACAAGGTATCGTTCCATCGACTCGTCGTACCCGAAGGTCGATGTCGTTGCTCCGATCTCAGCGCCCATGTTGCAGATGGTGCCTTTGCCTGTGCAGCTCAGCGACTTGGCGCCTTCGCCGAAATATTCCACAATGGCACCGGTGCCGCCCTTAACCGTGAGAATGCCGGCGACCTTGAGGATAATGTCTTTGGCTGAAGTCCAGCCATTCATTTTACCCGTGAGTTTGACGCCGATGAGTTTGGGGAACTTAAGTTCCCATGCCATGCCGGCCATAACATCCACGGCGTCGGCGCCACCCACGCCGATGGCGACCATTCCCAGGCCGCCCGCGTTCACCGTGTGTGAGTCCGTGCCGATCATCATGCCTCCGGGGAAGGCGTAGTTCTCGAGCACAACCTGGTGGATGATACCAGCGCCGGGTTTCCAGAAGCCGATTCCATACTTGTTGGAGACAGACGAAAGGAAGTCGAATACTTCTTTGCTCTCTTTGTTGGCATTGGTCAGGTCTTCTTTAGCGCCGGTCTTGGCAACAATGAGGTGGTCGCAGTGTACCGTGGAAGGCACGGCCACCTTGGGTCTTCCCGCCGACATGAACTGCAACAGGGCCATCTGGGCGGTTGCGTCCTGCATGGCCACGCGATCCGGGGCAAAGTCTACGTAGGATTTCCCACGGCCGAAGTTTTCCAACCTCTGATCGGCAAACAGGTGGGAGTAAAGGATTTTTTCTGAGAGGGTCAGCGGTTTGCCAACCACTTTTCTAGCTTTCTCAATACGCCCCGGCATGGCGGCGTAGAGCTTTTTAATCATATCCAGATCAAAGACCATGGGTAACTTAGGTTAGTAGGGGCCTAAACTACGAAAAAGTGTTTACGTGTCTAAGGGTTTAGGTGTTTGTGTGAGCAGGTGCTGGATTTTATCAGGTTTTCCTGGGTCGATTTTTTTCATGCAATAAACATCTGGCCACATTGTTGATGTCAGAAGGATGCCATGGCCAAAATGGAAAGATTCGTGGACCTGAATTGTTGGAAGGCAGTTCGGCTGATCAACAACGTCATGCGGCGAAGTAAGCAGCATTTCCTATGCGGCCCAGGAAGGTTACTGGACAGAAGAGGAGTGCTTATTAATAATAGTGCTGGCCGAAAAAGTAAGAGGTTAACCCGGGTCTGATAAAGTACCTGTTAAATAGGAAGAGAAAGGAAAACCTAAACAATTAAGAACGGTTCCCTCAGCTGTTGATGAAATTGAGAAACTCCCTCTTCACATTTTCCTCCTTGAATTTCCCATTGAAGTAGGCCGTGCCAGTCTTTGAATTGGTATCTCCCACGCCCCGCATCGCCACACACATGTGGTTGGCGTCGATGACTACGCCGACGTCCTTCGTTTGGAGGATGGTTTCGAGTTCCTTGCCGATCTGCACCGTGAGACGTTCCTGTACCTGGGGCCGCTTGGCGTAGTATTGAACAATGCGGTTGATTTTGGACAGACCGATGACTTTGCCGTTGGAGAAGTAGGCTACGTGCGCCCTTCCGTAGATGGGCACGAGGTGGTGCTCGCAATGCGAGTAAAAGGTTATGTCTTTCTCCACGAGCATCTCTTCGTAGTTATACTTGTTCTCGAAAAGCCTGGCGTGGGGGCGATTCTTGGGATTAAGTCCGCTGAACACCTCCTTGACGTACATCTTGGCGACGCGCTTGGGTGTGCCGTTCAGGCTGTCGTCGGTAAGATCGAGCCCCAGGGTCTGCATGATTTCGCGCACATGCTTTTCGATACGATCGATTTTTTCTTCGTCGGAGAGATCGAACGCGTCGGCGCGCAGGGGTGTGTTCCAATGGGTGGACGTTGCCGCGTCCGTCGGACTAATGGGACGGATATTCAACGCAATTTCTTTCGGTCTCATAGAGTTTAATTTTAAGGTCAAGCCGGCTGTCGATGTGTTGTCGCAGAATCTTCCAGATCACTACAGCAATGTTTTCGGCAGTAGGATTAAGGTTGTGAAACCAGGGAGAATCCAAGTTAAGGTTTTTGTGATCAAACGAACGAAGGACGTGCGCATTAATTAGGTCACTGAGGACTTTAAGGTCGATCACATACCCCGTTTCGGGATCGGTTTCTCCCACGACGGTCACGATGAGGCGATAGTTGTGTCCATGGTAATTGGGATTGCTGCATTTCCCGAATACCGTCAGGTTCTTTTCGTCCGACCAATCCGGGTTAAATAACCGGTGGGCCGAGTTGAAGTTTTCCTCACGGGAGACAGCGACTTTCATAGCGTTAAAACAAGTATCCTGCGCTTTGGTTCAGCCTGAACTACGGTTTTCCACAAATTACATGGCTGGTGAACACCAGGGACAAAAAAGCCCGGAGAGACCCCGGGCTGATCTGGTGACTGAGCCTACTAATCAGCAATACTCTTCAAATACTTCCAGCAGGTGCTCGCCGATCATCTGGGCATTGCGGCCTTCGATGTGGTGACGCTCGATAAAGTGGAGCAGTTCGCCGTCTTTGAACAAGGCGATGGAGGGCGAAGAGGGTGGGTAAGGCAGTGTCAGCTGACGTGCCCGGGTAACCGCCTCGGTGTCCATGCCGGCAAAAACGGTGGCCAGGTGATCGGGTTTCTTCTTGGTCATTTGAAGTGCCCATTTCACTCCGGGCCGCGCAGCGCCGGCCGCGCATCCGCAAACGGAATTGATCACCAGCAGCGTGGTGCCTTTCTCGTTCATGATCTGTTGATCCACCTCCGCGGGCGTCTTTAACTCTTTAAATCCCACACTCGTGAGATCGGTCCGCATGGGAGCAACCAGTTGTTCAGGGTACATACTCATAATTGTCTATTTTTTTATTTCCAGTTTATAAGTCATTGCTACGAATCATAAAAATCCCAACTCCAGTTTGGCCGCTTCGCTCATCATATCCTGTGAGTAGGGCGGGTCCCAGGTTATTTCCACATTCACTTCGTTCACCCCTTCGATGTCTTCCACCCGTTGCTTCACTTCACTGGGTATGACTTCGGCCGATGGACAGCTGGGCGAGGTCAGCGTCATGAGGATGTGCACGTTGTTAACCGGATAGATCGTGATTTCGTAAATAAGGCCCAGCTCATAGATATCCACGGGGATCTCCGGATCATATACCGTTTTCAAGGCGGCGATCACCTTCTCCCTGAGCTCGGCCGTCGGTTGCGGCATTATGGGGGTCACTTCGTTCATGCCTGGATACCAGAATGGGTTTGAAATGCTTTGGCGTGCTGCTTCATGCGCTGGATCATTGACGCAAAACCGTTCGATCGCTGTGTGCCGATAAACCGGTCCATGCCGATTTCCTTCATGAAGAACAAGTCGCTGTCAAGAATCTCCTCGGGCAAATGTCCATTGAAGATCCGAATCAACAAACTGACCAGGCCTTTCGTGATCGCCGTATTGCTATCGGCGGTAAAATACACGCGGTCTTTTTTCACGTCGGCTACCAGCCACACCTTTGACTGGCAGCCCTTGACGATGTTATCTTCTGTTTTGTGCTCGTCGGCCAGCGGCGGCAATTTTTCACCCAAGTCCATCAGGTACATGACCGACATCTCCCGGTCGCCCTCGAGGAGCGCGAACTCGTCTATGATCGCTTGCTGTGTTTCGGTAATGGTCATCGGCGCAGTCCACTTATGCGGTGTAAGGCTTCCGTCATGCGGTCAATTTCTTCCTTCGTGTTGTAAACAGCGAATGAGGCGCGAACGGTTCCCTCGATGCCGAAACGATCCATCAGCGGCTGGGTGCAATGATGTCCCGTGCGAACTGCAATGCCCCGTGCGTCAAGCAGTTGCCCCACATCAAAAGGGTGCATCCCGTCAAGCAGGAAGGACTGTACGCTTACCTTGGATGGCGCCGTGCCAATCAGCCGGAGACCTGCTACGCCCGAGAATTGCTTCGTGGCATGACGGAGCAAACCCTCTTCGTGTGCACGCACAGCTTCCTTGCCCAAATGGTTGATAAATTCAAAGGCCGCCTTCAAGGCAATGACGTCGGCGATGTTTGGTGTACCCGCTTCGAATTTATAGGGGATGTCGTTGTAGGTAGTTTTTTCAAAGGTCACCTCCCGGATCATCTCCCCACCACCCTGGTAGGGCGGCATCTGTTCAAGGAGTGCGCGCTTGCCGTAAAGCACGCCTACGCCTGTCGGACCATACATCTTGTGACCGGAGAGGCAATAGAAATCACAATCCAATTTCTGCACATCGATTTCCAGATGGGCCGCTGCCTGGGCTCCGTCGATCAGCACATAGGCACCAACGGCATGCGCTTTGGTGATAATCGTTTCTATGGGATTGATTGTGCCCAGGCTGTTGGATGCATGGTTCGTCGCCACCATCCGGGTTTTCCGACTTAGCAGTCTGTCGTATGCTTCGAGGTCCAATTCACCTGCTTCGGTTACCGGAATGACCCGAATCACTGCGCCTTGTTTTTCAGCAATAAGTTGCCAGGGAACAATGTTGGAATGATGCTCCAGTTGTGACAGCAGGATTTCGTCACCGGGCTTCAAGGCTGTGACGCCCAGCGACGAGGCCACCAGGTTGACGGCTTCGGTAACACCCCGGACAAAAATGATCTCCTCTTTCTCACGGGCATGAAGAAATTCCTGAGCGACGACCCGCGTTGCTTCGTAGGCGCGTGTGGCCTTTTCGGCCAACGTGTGAATGCCGCGGTGAATGTTGGCATTGTAACCCGAATAGTAGTCCACCAACGCCTGAATGACCCCTTTTGGTTTTTGCGTAGTCGCCGCGTTGTCAAAATAGACCAAGGGGTGACCATTTACCGCCTGGTCAAGTACCGGGAATTCTTTCCGGAGCAAGGCCACATCCAAACCGGTGTCAGTCGTGGCGGTCTTCATAATCCCTGGACGTATTGCAGTCGCTTTTGAATCAGGCTGTCAACGAAGGTGCGCACCGCCGCGTCACAGACGCCCTCGAGCGTTTCACTGGCGAAGGCGTCAAGCAGAAGACCGCGCGCCATATCCTTGGGTATACCCCGCGAGCGGAGGTAAAAGAGCGCCTCTTCATCCAACTGCCCCGTTGTACAACCATGCGAACATTTCACATCATCCGCCCAAATCTCAAGTTGGGGCTTGGTGTGGATGGTGCTGTTTTCACTCAAGAGGATATTCCGGTTCGATTGGAAGGCGTTGGTCTTCTGGGCATCGGGTCTTACGAAGATCTTTCCGTTGAACACCGCCTTGCCGTTTCCATCGAGGACTCCTTTATAGAGTTCATTGCTGAAGGAGTTCGGCTTTCGGTGATCAACAACCGTATGATTATCAATCTGTGAATCCTGCCCGGCCAGGTAAAAGCCATGGAGGTGAGCATCAATGCCCTCGCCGTCAAGGACCAGGGACAAGTTGTTGCGGACGAGTTTCCCGCCGAACGTGCAGGTATAGCACGAGGCCTGCGCCGAATCAGCCAACTTAACAACCGCATTGTTCACGAGCACCTCTCCACGCGTTCCCTGTTGGATGGTAACATAATCCAGCGATGCGTTCTTGCCAACTTCAATGAGCGATTGCTTGTTGGTGAAGCAGGAATTCTCAAGGGTATAAATGCTATACTCCAGGAGAGTTGCTTTACAGCCCTCGCCCAACCGGCAAACCCATCGGGGATGGGTGATGCTGTTGGCAGGCCGATCGTTGTAGTACACAATGGCCAGCGGTTCATCTATGGCCTTGTGATCCGGAATCGCAATCTCCACGACCTTGTCTGTGAAGACATGATTTAGCAGATCAAAGGGATCGGAGCCCTGTGCCGGTTCACCGGGTTCCGTCGTTTGGATTGAAATTGAATCTCCCACATTTGAGTATTCCGCGGAGTATACTCCGTTGATGAATGCAATGACATGGCATTTCCTGCCGGTGAGCAATTGCAGGGGAGAAGACGGCAGGATGTAGACAGGTGGCTCAAACGAGGGAACGGCCTCCAGCATCCGGGTGACAGGGGTGAAGCGATACTCTTCGCTTTTGCCTGCCGGCAGTCCAATGGCGCGCAGCATCTCCATGGCTTTCTTGCGACCGGGTTGCTGGTCCAGGCCTTGCCGACTGAATGAATCAGCAAGCAGATCAGGGAGATTCTTTTTGTCCGTTGCCACCATGATTATGCCGTGGCCAGTCCGGCCTTAATCCAATCGTAACCTTTCTCTTCCAGTTCAAGGGCCAGTTCTTTGGTGCCTGACTTCACGATGCGGCCCTTGTACAGGACGTGGACGTAGTCGGGAACAATGTATTCCAGCAGGCGCTGGTAGTGGGTGACGACAATCGTTGCGTTGTTCTTAGAGCGCAGGGCGTTTACGCCGTTGGCTACGATGCGAAGGGCGTCAATATCAAGTCCTGAATCTGTCTCATCCAGAATGGAAAGGCGAGGCTCGAGCATGGCCATCTGGAAGATTTCGTTGCGCTTCTTTTCGCCGCCGGAGAAACCTTCGTTGAGCGAGCGGTTAAGCAGCGATTGGTCGATCTCGACCAGTTTCATTTTCTCCTTCATCAGCTTCAGGAAAGCAACGGCGTCGAGCGTCGGTTCGCCGCGATGGAGGCGAATCTGGTTCAGGGCTGTTTTCATGAAGTTGATCGTGCTCACGCCCGGGATTTCCACCGGGTATTGAAAGGCGAGAAACACACCCTCCCGGGCCCGCTCTTCCGGCGCCATGTCCAGGAGGTTCTTGCCCATGAATTCCACTTTGCCCTCTGATACTTCGTATTCTTCCCGGCCGGCGAGTGTGGCGGCGAGCGTACTTTTTCCTGAGCCGTTGGGCCCCATGATGGCATGCACTTCACCGGCGTTCACCGTGAGGTTGATTCCATTCAGGATGGCTTTGTCTTCGATTCGGGCGTGCAGATTTTCTATCTTCAGCATAGGGGTTGCAATTATCCTACACTGCCTTCCAGTGTAAGGGCCAACAGTTTTTGGGCTTCGACGGCAAACTCCATGGGAAGCTGGTTGAGGACTTCCTTGGCGTAGCCGTTGACGATAAGGGCGACGGCGGCTTCCTCGTCGATACCGCGCTGCTGGCAGTAAAAGATCTGATCTTCGCCGATTTTAGACGTGGTGGCCTCGTGCTCCACGCGGGCGGAGCTGTTTTCTACATCGATGTACGGGAACGTATGCGCTCCACACTTGTCGCCGAGCAGGAGAGAGTCACATTGCGAGAAGTTGCGTGCATTGACGGCACGCTTGTGTACGTGTACTTGTCCACGGTAGCTGTTCTGGGACTTGCCTGCGGATATCCCTTTGGAGACGATGCGCGACCGAGTGTTTTTGCCCAGGTGGATCATCTTTGTACCTGTGTCGGCCTGCTGAAAATTGTTGGTAACGGCGACAGAGTAGAATTCCCCGACCGAGTTGTCGCCCTTGAGTATGCAGGAGGGATATTTCCACGTGATGGCGGAACCTGTTTCCACCTGGGTCCAGCTGATCTTGGCGTGATCACCGGCGCAAAGTCCACGCTTGGTGACGAAGTTGTAAATGCCGCCCACGCCTTCCTTGTTGCCCGGGTACCAGTTTTGTACCGTCGAATATTTTACTTCGGCATTCTTCATGCAGTAAATCTCCACCACCGCAGCGTGCAGTTGATTCTCGTCGCGCATGGGGGCCGTGCAGCCTTCGAGGTAGCTGACATAACTTCCTTCATCCGCAACGATGAGCGTGCGTTCGAACTGACCGGTGTTGGCCGCGTTGATGCGGAAGTAGGTGGATAATTCCATCGGACAGCGGACGCCTGCAGGGATGTAGCAGAACGAGCCATCCGAGAAGACAGCTGAGTTCAGGGCGGCAAAGTAGTTATCAGTATGAGGCACCACCGAACCGAGGTATTTCTTTACCAGATCGGGATGTTCGCGGACAGCTTCACTGAACGAGCAGAAGATGATGCCCAGCTCACCAAGTTTCTCCTTGAAGGTTGTCGCCACAGAGACACTGTCGAGTACGGCATCGACGGCCACGCCGGTGAGCCGTTTCTGTTCGGTCAGCGAAATGCCCAGTTTCTCGAATGTCTTAAGCAGTTCCGGATCGATCTCATCGAGGTTCTTGGGGGTGGCCTTCTGCTTGGGCGCCGAGTAGTAAATGATGTCCTGGTAGTTGATTGGAGGGTACTTGACATTCGGCCAAGTAGGCTCTTTGAGGGTAGTCCAATGCCTATAGGCCTTGAGTCGCCATTCCAGCAGCCAGTCGGGTTCAGATTTTCTCCTGGAGATGAATCGGATGGTGTCCTCGTTGAGGCCTTTTGGGGCCGATTCCGCTTCCAGGTTGGCTACCCATCCATGCTCATATTCCCGGGAGGTTATCTCCTGTATAATATGGTCATCCTTAGCCATTTACTGTATTTAGACTAATTTCAAATAAGCTCTCAAAAGTAAACAATAATACCCCTGGAAGGTTCAGGAGGGCCTGATTTATTCAGAAAGGACCAGGCTGCGGTCGAGGCTTTCTTCGAGGGAAATCATGGTTTCAGTCCTGTCAATTCCCGGCACCTGCTGCATCTTGTCGTGCAGGACTTCCTTGAGGTGGTTGGTATCGCGACAGTGGATTTTGATGAACATGGAGTAGTTACCCGTTGTGTAATGGATGCTGGTGATCTCCGGTATCGCCTTGAGTTTTTGTAGAACCTGATCATACAAAGAGCTCTTTTCCAGATAGATACCGATGAAGGCGGTCACGTCATACCCGAGTTTTGCGTAGTTGATCTTGAGCGTGGTCTTTTCCACAATGCCGGCCTCAAGCATTTTGTTCATCCTTACGTGCACGGTTCCCTGTGAAACAAACACCTGCCTGGCCACCTCAGTGAAGGGCTTCTTGGCGTCTCCTACCAGAACATCGAGGATCTTGCGGTCTGTATTGTCAATTGTATAACTAACAGCCTCTTTTTTACTCATAATTTCAATATTTCATCCAAAGTGCATTAATATTTTAAATAATATGTAATTATTCTGAACAACTATTGAATTGACCTATGTGGGTGACGTTACTTTGAGCCACGATTCGCAATTACTGTAGGGTGTTGGAATTGGCAGACAAGCCCTCCTGTCTCGGGGGTGAGGAACGCAACCCGGCTCGAAGTGGTCGGGGGGTAAACGGGATAAACGCAGGATAGGGGCCGCTTCGGCGGCCAGGGGTTGACCACCGCTTTAGAACTTGTCCTGTAGCTAACCGCCTCGTGAAGGTTCGAGCCCTTCCTCTACAGCCACCACAAGAACGGGGAGTCTTCCACTCCTCGTTCGTTTTTATACGTGGCTTTCATTCACCCTTTTTGTTGGCCATCTTCGGGCGTAATGAAGCACCCCTGGATCGCAAGCTACCCCGACGGCATTCCGGCCGAGATCGGTCCGCTGGAATACCGAAACCTTATCGAACTGGTTGAAGTGGCCAGCAAGAAGTTTGGCAACCGCGTCGCCTACGTTAACATGGGGCGGTCGCTCACGTTTGCCGAAGTCGATCGGCTCTCTACCGCCTTTGCCGCCTATCTCCAAAGTGAACTCGGACTTGTCAAAGGAGACCGCATTGCCATCCAGCTACCGAACCTGCTCCAGTTTCCCGTCGCTCTTTTCGGCTGCTGGAAAGCGGGTTTGATCGTGGTCAATACCAATCCACTATACACCCCCCGGGAGATGGAGCATCAATTCAAGGATGCCGGCGTAGCCGCGGTCATCATCCTTGAAAACTTTGCCCAGCACCTGGAGAGCATCCTGACAAATATTCCTGCCCGGCACATCATCATCACCTCCATGGGCGACATGCTGAACCCGTTGAAGGGCGCGTTGGTGAACCTGGTGGTAAGAAAAGTGAAGAAGCTGGTGCCACCGTTCCGTATACCGAAAGCGATCTCCTTCAACGACGTGCTTGCAAAAGGCAGATCGATGTCCCTGGAAAAACCTCACGTCGACGCCGAGGATCTGGCGGTCCTGCAGTATACCGGTGGTACCACCGGTATTGCCAAAGGGGCTCAGTTGTCGCACCGCAACCTGGTGGCCCACAACATGATGGTTTCGCATTGGTTCAGTCCTTACCTGCGGGAAGGACAGAAGGAAGACATCATGATCACGGCGATTCCCATGTACCACAGCTTTGGACTAAGCGTGAATGGAATCCTGATGTACTCCGCTGGCGTCAAGAACGTGCTGATCACCAACCCCCGTGATATCCCCGCTTTCATCCGCGAGCTGAAGAAATTCCCTTTCTCGATCCTTACGGGCGTAAACACACTCTTCAACGCGCTGCTCAACGATCCGAAGTTCAGTGCCTGCGACTTCTCTCACCTGCACGGCGCGATAGGTGGCGCGATGGCCGTTCAGGATGCCGTCGCAACCAAGTGGGAGCAGGTAACCGGAAAACCGGTGGTGGAAGGGTACGGTTTGAGCGAGACATCACCGGTGCTCACCTGCAACCCGCTCAACGGAAAACACCGAAGAGGAACGATCGGAATACCCATGCCCTCCACCGAGTTGGCGATCTTCGACGATGACGGGAACATGTTGCCACAAGGGGAGACCGGTGAAATTTGCGCTAAGGGGCCGCAGGTCATGAGGGGTTATTGGGAGAAGGACAACGAGGGTGTGTTCTTTCACAAAGAGTGGTTTCGGACAGGGGATATCGGGGTCATGGACGCCGACGGCTACTTTAAGATTGTCGACCGGAAAAAGGACATGATCAAGGTTTCGGGATTCAACGTTTACCCGAACGAAATTGAAAACGTGCTGGCCTCTCATCCGAAGGTCCATGAAGTGGCGGCGATTGGAATCCCGGATGCCAAGTCTGGTGAGGTGATCAAAGCGTTTATTGTGAAACGGGACGCCTCGCTTACGGAAGACGAATTGAAGAGCTATTGCCACGAGAACCTGACCAACTACAAGGTTCCCCGCTTCTTTGAGTTCAGGAAAGAGCTGCCCAAGACCAACGTGGGCAAAATTCTCCGCCGCGCATTGAAGGATGAGGCGCAAAACAAGTCATAAATTATCCCGTTAAGGGTACCGGTGCTTAGCGGATGGCACTATTTTTGGACCCTTGATTCCATTAACCGAACCGACCATGAAACTTTCGATCGCTCTTGTATCCATTGCCCTCACCCTGGCGGCACCTGTCGCCGGCGCGCAAGACAACCTACGTTACCCGGAGGAAAAGCATTTAACCAATTTGCGCCAACTCACCTTCGGCGGCGACAACGCGGAAGCCTATTGGAGTTTCGACAGCAAGATGATCAGTTTCCAATCGAACAATAGAAAGTGGGGGCTCAATTGCGACCAGATCTTCTACATGCCGGTGGAAGGACTCAACCTGAGCGACGGCCATATGCCGACGATGATCAGCACGGGCAAGGGCCGCACCACCTGCGCCTTTTTCATGCCCAACGGCAAGCAGATCCTGTACGCTTCAACTCATTTAGGCGGTGATGCCTGCCCACCGGAGCCTGAGCGTAAACCCGGCGGCAAGTACCTCTGGCCGATCTATGACACGTACGACATCTTTCTGGCGGACCTGAATGGCAAGATGATCAAGCAGCTGACCAACAGCCCTGGCTACGATGCGGAGGCCACCGTGTCTCCGAAGAAGGACAAGATTGTATTCACCTCGACCCGCAACGGCGACCTTGACCTCTACGTAATGAATATTGACGGCACCAATGTCAAGCAAATCACCAACGAACTGGGCTATGACGGCGGCGCGTTCTTCTCGCCGGATGGCAAGAAGATTGTGTTCCGGGCTTCGCGTTTCAGCACGGAAGAGGAAAAGCAGGAATACCGTGACAACCTCGCCAAGGGTTTGGTGGCGCCCACGGCCATGGAGATCTTTGTCTGCAATACCGATGGCTCAGGACTGAAGCAGGTGACGCGGCTGGGCAAAGCCAACTGGGCGCCGTTCTATCATCCCGATGGAAAGAGGATCATCTTCAGCTCGAACCACAAAGGAACACGGGGCTTTGAATTCAATCTCTTCATGATCAACGAAGACGGCACCGGCCTCGAGCAGATCACTTACGACAAGGTGTTCGACTCTTTCGCCATGTTCTCACCCGACGGCAAGAGACTCATCTTCTCCTCAAACCGGAATAACCAGGGAACGAGGGACACCAATCTGTTTGTGGCCGATTGGGTGGACTAACCGGGTGATACCTTGGGCTATGCCCCGAACAACCATTCCAGGCCAAAGTATTTGTCCGTAATGACGAGCAATGAGAGCAGGCCCAGCAAAATCGGACATACCCAGAGGATGGTGAAATTGAGGTAGCTGCGGAGCCAGGATTGATTATAACCGGCGTAACCAATTTCCAATTCCTCGTTCATGTTGTTGATCTTCCACTTGTACCGGATGAACAAGCACATGAGCGTACCGCCGGTGATCAACATGATGTCGCACAGGTCGGAAACAAATGAGAGAAAGTCCGGGGCATTGTGGATAGGCAGTTTGTTGAGAAAGGGAATGATACCCTGGCTGAACATGCTGGGCAGGCCGAGTACAAAGATGAGTCCGGACATGCCCCACACTACGGCCTTTCGTGGCCATTTTTTCTGATCCACAAAATAAGCCGCGGGGACTTCAAGCAGGGAGATGGTGGAGGTTAGCGCCGCGAAGCAGATCAGCAGGAAGAAAGAACCGCCCACAATTCGTCCAACGGCCGGACCCATGCTCTGAAAGGCTTGCGTGAGGATGACGAAGATGAGTTTAGGTCCCTGGCCCGGCTCGGCGCCCAGGGAGAACACCAGGGGAAACACCATGAGTCCGGCGAGGAAGGCCACAGAAGTATCTGCCAGCGAAATGATGGCCGCCGACTTCACAATGTTTTGATCTTTGGTTACGTACGAGCCGTAAGTGATGAGGCAACCCATGCCAAGAGACAGGGAGAAGAAGGCCTGGCATAGCGCATAGAAAATAGTCTTGGAATTGATCTGGTCGAGTTTCGGAACCAGGTAGAAGTCAACGCCTGCACCGGCGCCGGGGAGGGTGAGGCTGTAAATAATCAACCCGATGAGGATGATGTACAGACCAGGCATCATAATCTTGTTGGCGGCCTCGATCCCTTTGGCAATGCCTTGAGAGACAATAACAGCGGTGATCACCATGAAACCCAATGAAAAAAGAAAAATCGTCCCGGTCTGATTAACGTATTCTCCAAAGAACGCGCTGAAGTCAGGATGATTGAGCAGACCTCCGAAGGTGATCTCAAGGAAGTACCCAAACGCCCAACCGGCCACTACATTGTAGTAGGAAAGAATCAACACGCCGGCAAGGATGCCGTAAAGTCCCAGGTAGCCCCAGGCTCCACCGCCCAGTTTGTTGTACGAGCCGTACGCGTCGCTGCCCGCTTTGCGTCCAATTGAAATCTCGCCCACCATGACAGGGAAGCAAAGCGTGAAAATGCAGATGAGGTAGATGAGGAGGAATCCGGCACCTCCGTTCGTTCCCGCAAGGTAGGGGAAGCGCCAGATGTTGCCGAGACCCACGGCGGAGCCGGCGGCTGCCAGGATGAACCCTATTCGACTGGAAAAGTTACCTCTGTTCGACATGATGGATAGAATTTGGCGGGCAAAATAGACCTTAAAGCCTTATAATCAAAAGCTGGCCTGCCCGGGCAACGGCAATTATGTCATGGGCGTTGATAGGGATTGTGCCAAGAAAGCTAACTTTGTAAAACCCGATTTTTTAACCTGACCATGGAGGAAATCAAGAAGCTTACCACGCAGGAGAAGGCGCTGCAGATCAACCTGAGCAAGTCGATCTACGGTTCGTTCGCCGAGATTGGCGCCGGGCAGGAAGTGGCGGCCAGCTTTTTCAAGGTGGGTGGCGCCTCGGGAACAGTGGCCAAGACCATCTCCGCCTACGACATGCAGTTCTCCGACGCCATCTACGGCGTCTGTGACCGCTACGTCTGCGAAGAGCGGTTGATCAGCATGCTCGAAAAAGAGTACGCCCTGCTCCTCGAGCGCCTTCCGCACCGCGCCGAGAAGGTGCGGTTCTTCGCCTTCGCCGATACCGTAGAGAGTTTGAATTACGAGCGCACCAACCAGGGCCAGGGTTGGATCGGCCTGCGCTTCCAGACGCATCCCATGGGTCCTTTCAACGACTGCGTGGCCCACATCAAGATGCACGACAACGATCCGCTTCAGCAGCAATTCGGCGTGGGCACCTTTGGCGTCAACATGCTTTACGCCTGTATGTTCTATTCCGATCCGGAACAGATCATGATGTCCCTGCTTGACGGGTTGACCACGCGCCGGATTGAAGTGGATATGCTTCGCATCAGCGGACCTGATTTCAAGCATGTGGATAACCGGCTCATGGCCCTGAAGCTCGTCAAGAACGGCCTCACCAAGGCGGCGATGTTCGGTCCGGATGGTACGGTGCTCCAGCCGTCTGAAGCGCTCTATAAAAAGAATGTGCTGGTGCTCCGCGGACGGTTCCGCCCGGTGACACACGTGAATGTGGACATGCTGCTTACGTCCCGCCGCCATTTCAAGAACGAGCCCGATGTAGACCGATCAAAAATTGTGGTGCTGACCGAGCTTACGCTCACCGACCTGGGCGCCGACGGCAAAATAGATGAAAAAGACTTCCTTCACCGGGCTGATATCATCTGCTCCTTGGGTCAGACGGTGTTGATATCGAACTATTATGAGTACTACCGGCTGGTCGACTACCTCTCGCGGGTTACGAAAGGAAAGAAGCTGGGCATTATCCTCGGCATCTATGCCTTGCAGAAAGTGTTCGAGGAGAAAACCTATGAAAATCTCCGTGGCGGTCTATTGGAAAGTTTCGGAATCCTGTTCGGCACCAACATCAAATTGTACATCTATCCGGCCTGGAAGAAGGACTCCAATGAATTGTTCACACTCAAGGATTTTGAGGCCACCATTCCTGAAAATACCCGCGACCTGTTCCGTTTCCTCATGAAGAACGGCAAGCTCGAAGATATCCAGGATGCGAATGTCAGTCACCTGCACATCATCTCCGACAATGTGCTGGCCATGATCCGAAAGGGAGAGATCGGGTGGGAGAAATTCGTACCTCACAAAGTGGAGTCCGCCATCAAGGAGCATGGCCTCTTCGACTACCCTTACCTCAGCGACCGGTATCCCGTGGAGCCGGCCAAGAGCAACTAGCCCGCCTTCTCCGCCCTCAGTCGGGTGAAGTAACCCTTCGCCTCGGTCATAACTTTGGGTGCGAGCACCAGCCCTGATAACATAGTGGGTACAGCCATCAGCGCGTAAGCGATATCAATCACATTGATTACGTCAGCCATCGATGAAATGGCACCGATGACGATGGTGGCCAGGTAGAAGTAATCGTAGTACTTACTGTACTTCACGCCGATAAGGAAGGAAAGCGCCTTGCTGCCGTAGTAGGAGTAGGAGAACAGGGACGTAACCGCGAAGAAGAAAGCGCATAGGAGGAGGAGGTATTTTCCAGATGGCCCGAGCGAACTCTCAAAGGCGAGCGCCGTGACGGTCACACCACTTGCTGTGCGCCACACATCGGTGACCAGTATTGCCAGGGCTGTCAGCGTGCAGACCAACAACGTGTCGATGGCCGGGCTCATCATCGAGACGAGACCTTCACGGATGGGCTCCTTGCTTTGCGAAGCGCCCAGTGCCATGGGAGCAGTGCCAATGCCGGCCTCATTCGAAAATGACGCTCTCCGAACGCCGGCGACAATCAGCCCGCCGAGAGCTCCACCCAACGCGGGGGGTGCCATAGATTGGCCTGCGGAAAAGGCTTCCGTGACGATGGTAAGCAGAAGACCGGGAACGCGCTCGATGTGCATGAACAGGATCGTGATCACACAGCCGAAGTAGATGATGATCATCAGCGGCACCATTTTGCCGGCCCAGCTTCCAATACGCTGTATACCCCCCAGGATCACAATGCCCGACATAATGGTGAGAAATATGCCGATAAGGAACTTCAGCGTATTGATTTCAAAACCAATGAATGTGAACGACCAGGCCTTCGCCTCGGGAGAATCAACGCCAATGTCGATGATAGCCTGCGTAAGCTGGTTGGCCTGAAAGATGGGAAGACACCCGATCATACAGCAGATGCAAAACAGCCATGCCAACGGCATCCACGACTTGCCAAGGGCTTCGCGAATTACGTACATCGGTCCGCCCTGGATGATGCCGGCCGAATCTTTGCCGCGGAACATCACGGAGAGCGTACTGGTGAAGAAGTTGGTCGACATGCCTACGAAGGCCGTCACCCACATCCAGAACAAAGCTCCGGGTCCGCCTATGGCGATGGCGGCCGCCACACCGGCAATGTTGCCCATACCGACAGTAGACGCGAGCGCGGTAGATAGCGCCTCATATGGACTGATCTGACCGGGATCGTTGGGATCGTGGTATTTTCCGCGCAACACATCGATGCAATGGTGCAGATATCGGTAGTGGATGAGCCGCGAATAGATGAAGAAGAACAATCCTCCCAGAATCAGGAGAAACAACACAGGTGTCCATACACCGGTGGCAATCGAGTTGATGAGTTCGCTCATTCCGGAAGGTTAGCCGCGCAAAATAGGCAATTTTGGAAGACTCACCCGCCCGTTTCAGCGGGGGTGTGCGACAGCCATCCATTCGAGACGCCGGCCCAGCAACTGAGTTGCCACAACAACCGAGCGCCCACGTTGGCGTCCCAGTCGTCGCCATGCCCCGGGGCTACTTCTGTCAAATCAAAACCAATGATTGTCCGCCCGCTAAGGGCAAGCGCCCGAATCAATTCGACCGCCTGATGAAACTCAAGTCCCCCGGGTACGGGTGTACCGGTGTGCGAACAATAGCGCGGATCGAGACCGTCGATATCGAAGGTGATGTACACCTTCTTTGGCAATTCATGGATCATCTCCTCGCACTGTCTCTCCCAGTTGACCCCGGCCGAAAGTTTGCGTTTCAGGTCGTCATCGAAGAAGGTATGTATCCGGCCGCCGCCGCGTTCGATCACCTGGTATTCGGCTTCACAAAGATCGCGGATGCCCACCTGTACCAGCCGGCTGATGGCGGGCGACTTCAGCGCGTTATACATAACCGAAGCATGTGAGAATGCGAATCCCTCATAGGCTTTTCGCAGGTCGGCATGCGCATCGATCTGGAGGATGCCAAAGCGCTCGTGCTTTTCAGCCAGCGCCCGCAGCAACCCCAACGGTGTGCTGTGATCTCCTCCGACCAAACCCACCAGCTTGCCCTGCGAAAGGAGTTCGCTCGCCTGCCGCTGCACATACACGTTCAGGTTGCCGGAAGCTTCATTTACTTTTTCGATGAGTGGGGCGGCCTGATCCGGTGAAGCGTGGCAGCGATCCACGAGTGTGCGAAGCTGCTCGTTGGTTGCGCGCAGATCATCGGGGATGGGAGCCATGGCTACACCCAACCGCCAGGCATCCGGAATTTCACGATGGAAGAAATCAATCTGGCGGGAGGCTTCGAGTATGGCTTTGGGGCCGTCCGCAGTGCCCGTGTGGTACGTGACCGTGGCCTCCCAGGGAACAGGAAGCAGAACCACTTTGGCGCTTTCCGTATTGAACGGGAGGCCGAACAGGTTGCCGGCGATGCCGGGGCCATTGACGTCAAATGAGGTTAAATCGTTCATTGTCAGTTTTTAATTTCGATGAGGTTATCAACCAGTGTCGGCCATTCGGCAACAGAAGATTCAAACCGCGCAAACGCGGCCGGCGTAAGGTCGATGTCGCGACCGGCGAATTGACGAGCCAGCAGGGAAATCGCCGGATTATGCCCGATGCAGATGACACATTTAATATAGTGTGGAAGCTGGCCCAGGACTTCGATCCAGGTCGCCGTATCTGTCTCGTAGAGGTCATCACGAAGAGCGATTGAGCCGGGGTCAAGGGTCATGGATTCGCTGATGAGTTCGGCCGTCCGACGGGCGCGAACAGCGCTGCTGGAAAGCAGGTAATCTGCAGGTACGGATTTGGTGACAAAAATTTTTCCGAGGGCACGTGCCTGCACCTCTCCCTCAGTTGTCAGCATACGATCAAAGTCGCGCTGACCTGCTTGTTTACCAGCGGTTTGTGCGTGCCGAACGAGGATGATTTGCTTCATGCTATCACGTCACAACAGGGTTCGACGAAACGGTGCAAAGATGACGACCCGAATTGATTTTTTAAAAAATTGTGATATTTGGGGCCTTCTGATGAAAGAATTTTAATGGCAAAGAACCTCGTGATTGTTGAGTCTCCCGCGAAAGCGAAGACCATTGAAGGATATCTCGGAAAGGATTTCAAGGTCTCTTCCAGCATGGGACACGTGCGCGATTTGCCGAAAGGGAACGGTGCCATCGATGTTGAAAACAACTTCGAACCAACCTACGAAGTAAGCCCCGAAAAGAAGGAAGTCATCGCCAAACTGAAGAAGATGGCCGAGGACGCCGAGATGGTGTACCTCGCCTCCGATGAAGACCGTGAAGGGGAGGCGATCTCCTGGCACCTGAAGGAAGTCCTTGATCTCAACGACAAGAAGACACGAAGGATCGTCTTCACCGAGATTACCAAGAAGGCCATTCTCAATGCGATCCAGAATCCGCGCGATATCGATATTGACCTGGTCAATGCCCAGCAGGCCCGTCGCGTGCTGGATCGCCTGGTCGGGTTTGAACTTTCGCCGATCCTCTGGAAAAAAATCAAAACCGGCTTGTCCGCCGGCCGCGTTCAGTCGGTGGCCGTGCGACTGGTAGTTGAACGCGAACGGGAAATCGACAAGTTTGAAGCCAAGTCATCGTTCAAAGTGTCCGCCGTCTTTGACCTCGGCAAAGGCAAGCAGTTGGTGGCGGAGTTGGGTGAGAAGTTGGCCACGGAGAAGGAGGCAATGGAGTTCCTTGAATCGTGCAAAGGAGCCACCTTTACCATCAGCGACCTCCAGAAAAAACCTGCCAAGAAATCACCGGCACCGCCGTTTACTACGTCCACCATGCAACAGGAAGCCGGGCGAAAGCTGGGCTTTTCTGTTTTGCAGACCATGGTGGTGGCCCAGAAACTGTACGAGGCGGGAAAAATATCCTACATGCGTACCGACTCTGTGAACCTGTCGGATGAAGCGGTGCAGGGGGCCACACGCCAGATCGAAACAGCCTACGGCAAGGAGTTCGTTCAAAACCGGGCTTACAAGTCAAAGTCAGCCAGCGCGCAGGAAGCACACGAAGCGGTGCGGCCTACGGATTTCTCGGTGCTGGATCCGGGCATGGACAGTGGTGCCAAACGCCTGTATGAACTGATCTGGAGGAGGGCCATCGCTTCGCAAATGGCCGATGCGGAACTTGAGCGAACGACTGCCACGATTTCTATCTCGACAAACCCCCGCACGCTCACCGCCACCGGTGAAGTGATCCGGTTCGAAGGATTCCTGAAAGTATACGGCGAATCGAAGGACGAAGATGAAGACAACGGCGGCGACGAGGGAAGCCGTATGTTGCCACCCATTGAGGTGGGACAGGTGTTGGACTTGACGACGATGGAAGCCATCGAAACATTTTCACGTCATCCGGCGCGTTATACGGAGCCCACGCTCGTTAAGAAGCTCGAGGAACTGGGCATCGGACGGCCTTCCACCTATGCCCCGACCATCTCCACGATCCAGAAGCGCGGCTATGTCGTAAAGGAGAGTCGCGAAGGCGTGGAAAGGAAGTACAGGACGATGACTCTGGCCGGCAACGAGGTCGGCTCAAGAATTGATACGGAAATCACCGGGGCAGAAAAGAACAAGCTGTTTCCGACCAACATAGCCATGATCGTTAATGACTTCCTGGTGGAACATTTCCCGGATATCACCAACTACTCGTTCACCGCAGAGATTGAGCAGGAGTTTGACGAAATCGCCAACGGCAAAGTCAAGTGGCAGAAAATGATCGAGCAGTTTTATCGCCCTTTCCACAAAACGGTGGCGAAAACTGAACTGCTCGAGCGGTCTTCGGTACAGAACAAAAACCGTGAGCTCGGTGTCGACCCCAAGACGGGAAAGAATGTCTATGCCAAGCTGGGACGTTTCGGTGCCTATGTGCAGATCGGCGAGAACCCGGAAGACGGCAGCCCTGAGAAGCCGAAGTTCGCCAGTCTCCGTCCTGGTCAATTCATTGAAAACATTACACTGGAAGACGCGCTGGAACTGATGAAGATGCCACGTGACCTCGGTCTGTTCGAAGAGAAACCTGTGGTGGCGAACATCGGCCGGTTCGGACCGTATGTGCTCCACGACAAGAAATTTGTCTCCATTCCCAAGGGCGAAGATCCGTATACGATCACCCCGGAGCGCGCCGTCGAATTGATCCAGGCCAAACGCGAATCCGATCGTAACAAGACGATCAAACTGTTTCCTGAAAATGCGGAGATACAGGTACTCAACGGTAGGTTCGGCCCTTACATCAAGGCAGGGAAAAAGAATGTCAAGATTCCCAAAGACAAGGTTCCTTCCGAGTTGACCCTGGAAGAATGCCTCACGCTGGCGGAAAATGCACCAGAGCGCAAAGGCCGATTCTTTCCCCGCAAGAAGAAGTAGCCGTACTCCTTTCCTGAAAATCCTTTCAACCCATTTCAAGGGGCGGAGTCCGTTCGGATGGCTATATTCATCCTGGTTAATCTACCTCGTATGAAAAACCTTCTCTATCTATTCCTCCTGTTGACGCTACAGGTTGGCGCGCAATCGCCCGTTGAGCAGTTTATGAGCGCCCCGACGGCCTCGGGCCTGGCCGTTTCTCCAGACGGCAAACAGCTGGCCTGGCTTCTCAACGACAGGGGAAGACGTAACGTCTTTTTGCGGAACGCGGCGGGACAGACCAACCAGCTCACGCACTATGACCAGGACGATGGGCAGGAGTTGTCTCAATTGATGTTTTCCCCCGACGGTGCCCGACTCATCTTCGTACGTGGTGGCGACCAAAGCCGCGAAGGATTCAGCCCCAACCCATCGAGTTTGGCGGAAGGTGTGGATCAGGCCATCTGGTGCGTGATCTTGTCTTCAGGCGAGTTGTACAAAGTAGCGGTTGGCAGCGACCCGGTGTTCTACCCCGACGGAAAGAGTATCCTCTTCGCCCGGGGGCCACAAATTCAGACCATAGCCATCGAAAAGGGATCAAGCCCTTCGCAGTTATTTTTTGCGCGAGGAGGCAATGGTGACCCCCGCTTTTCTCCCGACGGCAAGGAGATCGTCTTTGTAAGCTACCGACGTGATCACAATTTCATTGGCATTTATACACTGGAAACCCGCAAGATTCGCTGGATTTGCCCTGAAGTAAGCCAGGACCGTTTGCCGGTCTGGTCGCCCGACGGAAAACGTATCGCCTTTATCCGCATGCCCGGGCTGAAGGCCGATGAGCTGATCAGCTTTGTGGGCGGAAGAAGCTTTTCTGTTTGGGTGGCTGATGCCATGACGGGCAAAGGAAAGTCGATCTGGTCGTCGCCGTCTGATGATGGCGGATTTGCCCAGAGCTACCCTGCGCCGCTGATGAGCTGGACCAGGGCCGACCGCATTCTCTTCTATTCGGAGCACGAAGGCTGGAATCACGTGTATTCGATCCGGCCTGATGGAACCGACTTGCGTGACATCACACCCGGAGCCGGTGAAGTGGAGAGCTTTGCAACGGATGTTTCAGGTTCAACCATTTATTTCGACGGAAACCGGGAAGACATCGATCGACGTCACATCTGGAAGTCGGGAGTATCGGACAGCAAGGTGACCGCAATTACCTCCGGGGATGGGATTGAAATGTATCCTGCCCTGGCCGGAAACGATGTGTATTGTTTCCGATCCACGACAACCCAGCCCGCGACCCTGGTGAAAGTGAGTGAAAAGGGAAAGTATGAAGCACTTTCCGCCGGACCCGCGGCACCTTTCAACGCCCAGGGTTTCGTTAAACCGGAGCAAGTCATATATAAATCACCCGATGGTACCACGGTTCACGGACAATTGTTCATCAACCGGAACATCAAGGGAAAGCGACCCGGCGTCGTGTTTATGCATGGCGGCCCTATCCGTCAAATGCTGTTGGGTTTTCATTATCGCGACTACTATAGCAACTGTTATGCGTTCAACCAGTACCTGGCCAGCCTGGGTTATGCGGTGATTGCAGTTAATTTCCGCGACGGCATTGGATATGGTCGCGATTTTCGTCGCGCCAAGGACCAGGGACCCTGGGGGGCGAGCGAGTACCAGGATATTGTCAGTGCGGGCAAGTACTTGCAAGGCCTGCCGGAAGTCGATCCGGCGAAAATCGGGTTGTGGGGTGGTTCCTATGGTGGCTACCTTACCGCGATGGGGCTCGCGAGGAGCCCTGAACTGTTCAAGGCGGGCGTCGACCTGCATGGTGTCCACGACTGGGCATTTCGCGCACGGGAGTTTTCGCCAGGCGGCGGCTGGGGCATCGAGGGCAAAGACATGGAGACTGCCTACTTGAATTCGCCGATCAGCGATTTATCAAAATGGACGGCGCCCGTGCTGCTCGTGTGTGGCGACGATGATCGGAATGTGCTTTTCCAGGAGACCACCGACCTGGCGGAGCGACTGCGTGAAAGAAAAGTTCATACGGAAATCCTGGTGCTGCCGGATGAAGTACACAGTTTTCTTCGATACGAAAGCTGGAGAACCGTTTTTGAGTCGGCCCGTGATTTCTTCGACAGAAAGTTGAAGTAGACAGCGCGTCCAGCCTGTCAAAGGATTTGCTGCTGCAGGAGTTCAACAAACCTTCGCATGCCGGTGGTTGCCTTTTCGGCAATGAAATGGGTGTCGCGCGCGTGGCTTACGTCGGGAATTTTTGGGTCTATGATATACCGCAGGACACCACGCGGAACGTAATCAATCAAACCTGCCGCGGGGTAGACCACGAGCGACGTGCCTACAACAAGAAACAGGTCACACGTGGAAGCGATGGTCGAGGCCACCTCCATCATGGGCACCATTTCGCCAAACCAGACAATGTTGGGCCGGAGCTGGGAGCCCCGCTCGCATCTGTCTCCCATCTTCAATTCCCATCCCTGGATCGGATAGGTGAGCGTGGGGTCCAGTGTGCTGCGCGATTCAAACAGGTTGCCGTGCAGGTGGACCACGCGGCTTGAGCCGGCGCGTTCGTGCAGGTCATCTACGTTCTGCGTGATTATGGTGACATCCAACTGCTTTTCCAATTGCGCCAGGAGGAGATGAGCGTCGTTGGGTTTTGACTGCAAGGCGGCTTTGCGCCGTTGGTTGTAGAACTCAAGCACCGTTTCAGGATCGCGGCGCCAGGCCTCGGGTGTGGCGACGTCCTCCACCCGATATCCTTCCCACAGCCCGCCCGAATCCCGAAAGGTAGCGAGGCCGCTTTCCGCGCTTAT
Organism: Cyclobacteriaceae bacterium; assembly: GCA_041912235.1. Taxonomy (GTDB): domain Bacteria; phylum Bacteroidota; class Bacteroidia; order Cytophagales; family Cyclobacteriaceae; genus ELB16-189. Next base: position 7,915 of record JAYRNL010000073.1, on the reverse strand, counting down.
CCCGGCTCCTGTGAGTACCGCAAGCTTCTTCATGACACGCTACCGGGATGGTGTACCGTAGCTTCGGATAACGTAGTTCTTGCCCGGTTCCATACCAAAGCGGCGAAGGTGGTGGGAAAGTGAATCGAGCCCGATCGACAACCGCCGGGCATCGATGTTGGCCGGGTCACGAATTGGCCAGAGGAAGAGGGAGTCGTAACGCTCGCCTGTCTTAGCATTCTCCTTGGACTCAATCCACACCTGCGTGCCGTATTCCTGCGGTACCCGTTGATTCATCAGCACTTCATCCTGGAAGGCCGCCGCTTCGCGCATGAGCAAATCTCCGTTTTTGGCCGCCCCGATAATCAAGTCGACGTAATCTGCCCGTACGCCCTCGTCGGCGTGGCGGATGACATCGAGCGGTACGCGGCTGAGCTCACCCACCCTGGAGGCCGGCGGGTAGCCATACCTGGAGATCAGTTGATCGATGGCCGCCAGGTTGATGGAATCAAGAACGCGTTGTTTCTCCCACAGTTCCTCAACAGCCTTCGACTGCCAGCTTTCCTGTCTCGCGATGGAATCCATCATCATCCTGTACCGTTGATCCTGGTCACGAAGGGTGACCAGTTCTGCCTTGACCTTTTCCCAGGCGGCATCGGAAACGCCGGCACACGATGCCAGTAAATGAATCAGGATGGCGGCAGCAAAGGCACGGATCATACGTGACACGCTATTGACCTATTCACCTAAGGATTCAAGAAATCGCTGGAACTTCGGCGTATCAAATTGGGTTGTGCCCACCGCCTTCTTCACCACCTTGCCTTCGGGGGAGATGACAAAAGTTGTCGGAATGGAAGGTACGCGCAGTTGTTCAGGCAAAAGAGTAACCGGCCGATAGGCGCTGAACGTGAACTGCCGGGCGGCAAGGTATTTCCTGACCTTTGGGGTATCGTATTCTTCATCAATGGAAAGCATGACAAACACCACTTTGTCTTTGTCGGTCTTCTCATAAAGGCTCTGAATGCCAGGCATTTCTGCGCGGCACGGGCCGCACCAAGTAGCCCACAGGTTCAGGAAGATGGTTTTACCCCGGAATGTCTCAAAAGGAATCTGGTTGCCCTCCATATCCTGAATTGTGAAGTTGAAGTCGAACGCCGTGGCATCGTCGTCAGTAACGTCGTCGGCATCACGGAGGCCGGTCTGCAGGATCGTCCACTGGGTGGCGTGTGTCACTGCACCCAATAAACCGGTTGTCCTGAGGACCAGCAGGAGAAGGCCGGCCAGGATCAACGGCATCCCCCACGAGAGCAATGACCTTACCATGGTTTTGGATCGACTTTTGTAGTCCATCAATCTCAATTATTGAGTAAGTTTACTGCAAGTTAGTTTGAAATGAATAAACGAACCCTGACTATTTTCGGCCTGTTACTTGGTTTTTGTTTGACAGCGGAAGGGCAGAAAATCAAGTACAAGGATTTGTTTGTGTTGCTCAGCGCGAAGCAATACGCAGAAGCTGAGCCTTTTCTCAAGAAGTACCTCAAAGACAACACCAACAACCCCAACGCATACCTCTACCTGGGCTTGATACTGGAGGATAAGGCGGCGCACGTGGATGTGTTAAAAGAGACGGACCGGTACGTTTCGCTCCTGGATTCCGCGGTGTTGTACTTCGGCATAGCAGGCAAGGGAATGACGGAAAAGGAAGTTTCCAAGAATGAGGAATACTACCAGATGTATAACCGTCGCGATGTCCGCTCGGGAAAGTTCGGCGTCAAACACTCGGACGTTGTGCTCGATATTGAGACGCGGATGAAACTGAAAGACCGTGCCCGCCAGGCGGTATCGCTCAAAGCAAAATTCAAAGGCGCCGAAGGTGCCTACTTGAAGAGTCTCAAGTATTACCAGGGCATCCAAAGCTTGTTTCCCGACATGAAGCACCTCTATCTTCAGTCGGATGATTCGCTGATCCAACGACTGAATCATCTTGCGCTGCTGTACGATTCTTGTCATATCCTCTTCAATGACTATAAGGCCATCGCCAAAACCATGGGGAGAATAGGGTACAACCAGGATCTTAATCCCCAGGACATCATTGACTTCAAACGCACCGAGCAGCCCGTGGACTTCTATGCCGATGATATCAAGATCCAGGACTTCAAGCGCTGGGCTCTTTCCACTGAGCAGGTCATCAAGGATGAGATCCAGCCGCTTCGCGATCAGTTGGTGGCCCGTGATGCCGAGCTGAACAAGCTTCAGCAACAGATCAAGAAAGATTCGGTCTCGGTTATACAGGACCTTAGGATATTGAAAGCGAAGGGCTTTGCGGAGCTTCAGAAAATCGACCCCAACCCGATGCCTCTGCATGTATTTCAATTGAAAGAATCGGAAATTGAATTTGGCTCACAAGTGTCCGAGAATCGTCCGCTCCGGGATTCCTTGAGCCTGTTGGTTCAGCTTGATGGTCTGAAGAAGGAGATGAAGGCCGCCCGCAAAATGGACAGCCTGGCCGGGTTCCTGGTTGAGCGCGATATCGAAGAAGCATCGGCCGATTACCGGCATTTTGTTAATACCTCCTTTGGCAATTCATCCGTGTTAAAGGCTTATGTCCGAAGCACCAAGGAACTCGCGCTCCGTGAAATCATCCGCCGCGAGGCCGCGATCAAGAAAAGGGAAGATGCCCTGTTGTGGATCGTTGACGGCGCAGATTCTATTCCACTTTCTTCTCCGGCACCAGAGCGCTTGAAATACAGACCGTTGGTCCTCAATGACAAATTAACGTCAGGATTGATGTTTGCCGACTCGGTAGGGACAGGGTATTTCTATACCATCACCCCGTCAAGAAGACCGGCTGTGAAAGCCTCTTTTGTCGTGAACAAGGAGGCATTTAAGAAGCGCTACCTGCCGGTTACCAAATCGCTTGTCACCCAGGACGAAGCAGGGATGGTCTATTTTGTGTTGACCTACCAGGAAACAAAGTTCAAGGACAAGTACCAGGCAACGCTCACCAAGATTTATAAGGTGGAAGGGGTGAGCTGGAGCGTGAATATCGGTTTTGACCAGGTGCCCATTGAAATGACGTTCTCCAAGGAGACATCGGAGATAGCCATCAAGACCAAAAGCTCCATTGGAGAGATGTTCGTCTCGATATTCAATCGCGACGGCAAGCCGGTGAAATAGTTTAGCGATTCTCTTCTTTTACCTCCTTTGCCTTGTCAGCAACATTCCAGGCGTTGTTCGACCGGTCGATATCGGCCATGCGCTGCGATGGATCAATTTCAATCGTGGCAATTTCCGTTATGGCGCTGGATACCTTGACCTTGCATGATGGATTTACCCAAGGCCACATCGCCGCGTCGGTGCGCGGAAGGCCTGAATTGTCAACGGGCTTGCTTCCCATCATTTCATTCATCGGCACATAGATCATTTCCTGCGAGCCATCGGTAAACGTCACGATCACATCGAGGGGCATGGGGAACTCGCCCAAGCGCTCCAGGGTGACCGACGTTGATCCATTTTCTGCCTGCACGTCGCTGATGCCGTAGTCAATGTGTTTCGTGGTGTACACCCAATAACGCAGGTACCAGTGCAACTGGAGTCCCGAGACCTTCTCCATGATCCGCATGAGATCGTTAGGCTCCGGGTGGTGCATTTTCCAGGTGTTGTAATAGCGCAGCATACCGGCGTAAAAATTCTTTTCACCCACAAGGTACTTCAGTTGCTCCAGGAACACGGCCCCCATCGAGTAGGCTGAAGTGGAGTAGGCCCGGTTAGTGTTGTAATGGTCAGAATGTTGACTGATGGGTTCTTGCAGGCCGCTGGCTACCAGCGCATAATAGGCACGGTAGCTTCCGGCGTGGGGCTTGTCCGTACCGCGAATGGATGCCTGCGCTTCGCTGCTGGCAAAGACGGTGAAGCCTTCGTCCATCCAGGGATAGAGCGACTCGTTGTTGGCCAGTGCGTGCTGGAACCAGCTGTGCGTCACCTCATGGATCATGGTGCCGATCACGCCGTCCGGTGTTCCTTCGCCGAGGATAAGCGTGCACATGGAATATTCCATGCCGCCGTCGCCGCCCTGGATGATGGAGTAAGTATCATACGGATAGCGTCCGAAGGTCTTGTTGAGAAAGACAAACGTCTTGACCGCCGCCTCCCTCATCTTCAGCCAGGTGTCGGCAGTCTTCTCGTTCTTTTGGTAGAAGAGGTGAATCTCCGGTCCGCCCGGGGCCTGTACGATATCGTGCGTGTAATCCGGGTCGGCGGCCCATGCGAAGTCAATCACATTCTTCGCGACAAAATGCCACTGCAGGTTGCCGGAAGGCCGCTGCACTTTTGTTCCGGATTTCTCGTAGCCATAACCCACCTTCTCGGCATTGACAAGCTTGCCTGTTGCCGCCACCACATAGGCAGGGTCAAGTGACAGCGTCACGTCAAAATCTCCCCAGACGCCATGAAATTCACGGGCAATGTAGGGATAGGCGTGCCAGCCCTGGAAGTCGTACTCGGCGATCTTGGGATACCACTGGGTCATGGAGTAGGCGATGCCCTCCTTGTTATTGCGCCCTGACCTGCGTATCTGTACAGGTACCTGTGATTCAAACGTCAATTCGAAGGTGGTCTTTTTCCCGGGCATCAGGGGAGTAGGCAAGGTCACGGTCATCACCGTTCCTTCTATGGTGAAGGAGGCAGCCTTGCTATCTTGTTTGAGCGTGAGAATCTTCTGGTATCCAATCTCGGATTCGGTCAGTTTCGAAATCCGGTCGGTCACCCTGCGGTCGGGATCCTTGATGGCCCTTGAGCGCTCATCCATCATGCTTCCCGGCTGAAAAGCGTTGAAGTAGAGGTGGTAGTAGACTTTAGAAAGTGTGTCGGGTGAGTTGTTGTAATAAACAAGTCGTTGCGTGCCTGATACCCGGTGCGTGGTGACGTCGAGGGCGACGTTCATGGTGTATTCTACGCGCTGCTGCCAGCGGTATTCCTGGGCCACGGAGGGTAAAGCCGCCGACAATAAACTAAGGGAGATGAAGAGACGGGAAATCATCAGGTAATGGTTTTGGCCGGCAAAGTATCAAAAGGAGACGGTTGCACCAATGCCACTTGGGGCAAACGGTTAAAAGGGAAAATACCTGGTGATGGAAAAGGAGAGGTACCCCGTATTCTCCAGGGAGAGGGTTTCGCCGGGCAGCGCTTTCGGCACGTTGTAGGCGTAGCTGATCAGGAAGGACCAGTTCTTTTTGGTGAATGAGAGTGGGATGGTAAAACCATAATTCATGACACCAAACTCCTCTTGGGTGTTCTCATAGTAGAGCGGCACCTTCCGGACATGCGTTCGGTTCCATAGTACCCTCAGCAACGTATTGGGATAAAGTCCGTAGGTGGTAATCTGTTCGGATCCAAAGAGTACCGAAAACGCGGGGAAGAACATTACCCGGTCGAACCCCAGCCAGTTTCGTTTCACCAGGTTCAGCCCCACGCTGGGCATCAGCCGGTGCGCCGAACGTTCGCCGAAGTAGAGGTAATAGTCAAAGCGCACCATCACGGGCTTAAACTCGAAGTAGTTGCTCACCCCCACGTTGTTGGTATACGGAACAGAGACTGTGCTGTCCGACGGCTGGTTATAGAAGTAATGGCTGTATTCCGCCAGCAAGGAGTAATGCTTGCTGAACGTGTGCAGATACCCGGCGGAGGTGACCGTCAGGTAGAAACTGGGACTGTAGGAATTGCTCCAATAGGTGGTGGCATCGACATACGCGCCGGACTTGTGATAATAGGAGAGTCCCGGCGCAAGACCGAACTGGGCGATGTTGAACGTGCGGTTGTCGGAGGTGATGTTGCTGTTGTAGCCCAGGCGCACGGCGAGCTGGGATTTTTCTTCGATGTTGAGCAGCGACGGATCGGCGAGGAGCAGGCTGTCGATCAGGTCGAAAATCTCCAGGGAGTCTTCGGCGCTGAAGACCTGGTTGAGTGAATCCAGTGTAAGGTCAGTTCTTTGTTTTACGGTGTCGGCACGGGGTGTCTGGGCGTACAACCAGCACGCTGACCCAAGGATCAGGAGAAGGGAGAAGGCAGGCTTCAAGCCGGTGGGTTAGTTGCGTTTCAGCCTCTGGTTTTCACGGAATTGCTCCCGTCGTTGCTGCAGCGCCCGCCGCTGTTGCAGTTGGTTGAGGATCATCTGCCGGAAGTCTTGTTCGGCTTTTCGAAGGCTGATCATCTGTTGAGCGGTGATTACCCGAAGGATTCGCCCACTGTAGTCCTTTTCAAGGTCCAGTTCGCGCTGTTTGATCTGGAGGCCCAGGTTGATGAGTTCCTGCTGCTTGGCGGGGTCGGGATGGTTGGGATCCAGTCCCTGCTGGGCGCGGCGGAACTCCTGACGCATCTCCATGCGCTTCATGGCGAACTCCCGGTAGACCGGCCAGAACTTTTCCGCCTGGTCAGGTGTGAGTCCAAGGCGATTGGAGATCAGCGCTATCCGCGCTGCCTCCACCTTTTCCCGTGTCTTCGGATCCATCTGCTGTTGCGGTGGCAGATCCTGTTCCTCCTGCGCCCATGCATTCCCCATCCCCGTTAGTAGGAGGAGGGCTAGCGTTAATGATTTTATGTTCATCACGTTCTTCATTTGCGTTACTTGCTTATGAACCGTTACCCGTAAACTGCTTCGATCTAATTAGTGCGCCATTCACCGTTTACTGTTCACTGTTCACTGTTCACTGTTTACTGTTCACTGTTCACTGTTCACTGTTTACTGTTCACTGTTTACTGTTCACCGCCCCACAGTATCAAACTCCTCCATCCGTTCCACCTCATCAATCACATTTTCATCGATCACCAGGTCCCCCAGCGCCTCCGCTTCGAGCGACTCAGCTTCCGTTTCATCCAGCGGCACAGCTTCCAGCAGGTCGTCGGAGTTCAGGTCTGTTTCATCCAGGTAGGCCACCAGTTGCTCCGAGTCGACCTGGGCGAGCAGGTCTTCCGGATTCAGGTTGTCGCGGTTGGTGAGGACGAACACCGCCGCGGCGGCCAGCAGGACTACCGGCAGGGCATACCGAAAGGCAAGCCGACCCCATGCAGGTTCGGGCTCCGGCCGGGCTATTCTGGCTTGGATGTGGCCGGGCAGCTTTTCGAAATAGCCCTCAGGGGCTTCAAAAAGGCTCTTTTTCGGTATGTCGTCGAGACGGATCATGGCTTGTTTCTTAGAGGTTCCTGGTAGTCAAAGGTTTAATCCCTGTTAATGAATTCTTCAATTTTCTTCACGGCGTGGTGGTAGCTGGCCTTGAGCGCCCCTTCCGAGGTGCCGGTAACCTCCGCCATCTGCTCGTACGACATGTCCTCGTAGTACTTCAGGTTGAAGACCAGTCGTTGCTTGTCGGGGAGCGTGAGCAGGGCTTTCTGCAGTTTCTTCTGGACTTCGTCACCCGGCACCGAAGGGATGGCTTCTATCTTTTCAGCCAATTCGCCCTCGGCATCACCGATAGGCAGGAAGAACCGCCGGCGCTTCTTCTTCATGAAGTTCAGGCACTCGTTGGTGGCGATCCGGTATAGCCAGGTGTATAGTTGGGCGTCCTCCCGGAACCCATCGATGGCCTTGTGCACCTTGATGAACACCTCCTGCGTCACATCGTCGGCATCGTCGTGGTCGATCACCATTTTCCGGGCAAGCCAATACACTTTCTGCTGGTAGGTACGTACCAGCATATTGAACCCGTAGTTTCGCGTCTCCGGATTACGAATCTTGGCCAGAAGCTCGGAGTCTTCCAAGGGGTGAGGTTATGGTTTAGACAACGGGATGTGGCAGAGGTTTAATTCAAAGTTCCAAGGTTCCAAGTTTCTTAGTTCCAGCGTTCATGGGTTATTGGAAATCTCTGCGTGGCTTTGCGTCTTTGTGTCTTTGCGGTGGTCACCCGAACTGCTTTAAGAACTCACGAGACACTATATCTTATCT
>JAYRNL010000072.1:0-12855 GCA_041912235.1 Cyclobacteriaceae bacterium | reverse complement strand
TGCGTGGCGAGGTCGAAGGCCACGGAAAGCCCCTTCTGTCCGGCCGCCAGGTTTCGACGATAGAATGCGTTGGATTCCTTTGCTGTTGAAAATCCGGCGTACTGCCGGATAGTCCACGGACGCACCGTGTACATCGTAGCGTACGGACCGCGCAGGTAGGGTGGAACACCTGCGGTGAACTTCAGGTGCTCGAATGAAACCGGCCCGTACTCGGCTTGAACGGCGATCTTTTCGGGTGAAATCCAGGCCCGGGTCGTTGCAGGCATCGGCTTCATGAAAGGCTGGATTTGATGTGCTTCCACAATTCCTCCCTGATTTCAAGGGCCAGGTCATCGACAAAGTAGGCGCCAGCGAGGGGATCGGCGACTTTGTTGAAATGCGACTCCTCACGCAATATGTTGCCCACATTTCTGGCGACGCGGGTCATCATGGCGTTTGATGAATCTTCAGGTTCAACGGTGAGCAAGTCACAGCCGCCAAGGATGGATGCCATCGCTGCCGTGGTGGCCTTCAGCATGTTCCCGTGCGGCTGATATCCTTCCGGATTCCACACATTAACGACAGCATGGAGCACCAAGGGAATAGTTCCGCCATTGAGGTGGTCCATGGCTGTATTCCATGCGGAGCGGATGGCCCTCAGCCGCGCCGTCTCGACAAAAAAGTCCGTTCCAATTTCAATTTTCAAAGCGATGGCGCCAGCTTGCTTAATGCCCGAGGTCCTTATGGCCTGAACGATCGCTTCTGCAGTCTCAGGAGGCTTTGTCGCCGGTGGGAGAGAACACCCTGCCAAGCGGAAGGAACTGTGATCGATGGCTGGCGCGCCAGATCCACCATACCATACCCCAAAAACGTGCTCTTTCTGTTCTTTCAATATGGAAATCAATCCAGCCTCGTGAGCCTCCCGGTTGGCGTGGGCTTCAAATGAAAGGGCGCAGAAGGGCCATTCAATATTTCTGAGCAACAGACGGAAATCAACGCCATCATGAAGCGCAAACAAGATGCCGTCAGCCCCCTGCTGAAGGTGATCCAAAGCAACCGCATTGGCCTGAATGGGGTCGTTTACGGTTACCCGGGGACAATTGTACCAGGTGCGTGGACCTCTTACAGAGCCTGTTGCGGCCGATAGTTGGAATGATTCTGAAGAATGGTTGCCGGGGAAATAAATTGGTCGGATGGCGAGGCCTTCGTGGTTGCGGCCCAGCTTCGTCCACGGGTCGGCACCCTGCAATTCTTCTTTTGCGGCTTGCTCCCACGATCCAGGAGTTGCGGCTTCGAAAGCATCAAACAAATTTTCAGCCATCTTCTCCAATCGCAAACGTTGACGTCGTTAAATATAAACAACAGCGCTTCTTGCGCAATTTTTTTCAAAACTAATTGCTAAGAAATTGCGGAGCCAGCGAAGAATAAAATCAAAGTTTGGGGTTTGTTTTTTGTTCTCCTGTTTTTTTACACCTTTGTCCCCCGCCCTGATTTTTTCGGGGCAAAATAATTCCATCTTACTCCTTTGCGTATGGAAGTTGATTCTGCAACGGTCTGGACTGATTGTCTGGAAATCATTCAAAAACAAATTGACGAGCAGAATTTCAACACGTGGTTCAAGCCAATTGTACCCTTGCGTCATGAAGGGGATGTGCTGACCATCCAGGTGCCATCACAATTCTTCTATGAGTGGCTGGAAGAGAACTATGTTCCTCTTCTCAAGAAGGCAGTCCACTCGGTATTGGGCGAAAATGCGCGCCTGGAGTACAGTGTGATCGTCGATAGCGGAAATCAGCGCAATCCGCCGCTTACCGTGAATTACCCCAATGGGAAAGGAAAGGCGGGAATCAGCACGCAAACCAACGGAAACGGGAGCCTGGAGGAATATTCCCCGTTTACCCTCCGCACCGTTGACCCACGTACAGTCAATTCCCGGCTTAACCCGAGCTATACCTTTGAGAACTTTGTAGAAGGTGACTGCAACCGGCTGGCCCGTTCGGCGGGAGTCGCCGTTGCCAAGAAACCAGGAGTGACTTCATTCAACCCGCTCATGTTGTATGGCGGCGTGGGCGTTGGCAAAACTCACCTGGTCCAGGCCATCGGCAACGAGATCAAGGCAAAGCTTCCTGAGAAGATCGTGTTGTACGTGGACCAGAATGATTTCACGAATCAATTTCTGAACGCACTGCAAAACCACAAGCTTCAGGAATTTCAGAATTTCTACCTGCAGGTTGACCTGCTGATCCTTGACGACGTCCAGTTTCTGGCCGGCCGGGAAAAAACACAGGAGATGTTCTTCCACATCTTCAATCAGCTTCACCAGACTGGCAAGCAAATCATCATGACCAGCGATTGTCCGCCGCGGGACTTGAAGGGATTTCAGGAGCGCCTGCTGTCGCGCTTTAAGTGGGGATTAACCGCTGACTTGCAGGAGCCGGACTTTGAGACCAAACTGGCTATCATCCACAACAAGATGCAATCAGACGGTATTCAGATACCCACCGAAGTGGCTGAATACCTTGCCTACAGCGTAGACACCAACCTCCGCGATATGGAAGGTGTTCTCAATTCCCTGATCTTCCATGCCACGCTGCTGAAGAAGGAAATCGACCTGGATCTGGCCAAGGAAGTCATGAAGAACATCGTGAAGGAGATCCAGTCGGATGTGAGCGTGGACTTCATCCAGAAGACCGTGGGTGACTACTTTCGTGTGGACCTCGACGCCATGAAGGGCAAGATCAAGAAACGCGAAATCGTCATTCCCCGTCAGGTGGCCATGTATTTCTGCAAACGCTATACGCAGCTTACGCTGGCCCTCATCGGTGAGAACTTCGGTGGCCGCGACCACAGCACCGTCATTCACGCGCTGGAGTCCGTGGAAGACATGATGAAGACAGACGCGAATTTCAAGAACTCCGTCGATGAGCTTGCCAAGAAGCTCAAGATGCGGATGGCTTCCTAGTTCAGGTTGAACTGCAGGGGATACTCCTCCCTTGAACTGTTGATTCCATAAAGCAGCACCCTTCCGCGGTATTTCTGGAAGAAATCAATGACTTCCTGCGGACTCTTAACCCGCTGCCGGTTGATGGAAATGATTGTATAGTTTTCCGGGAGGCCCAGCCGCTTGAATAGCCCGTCCCGGATTTTGGTGACTTTCACACCGTACTCAACGGCTTCCAACTCGGCACCCAACGTGGCGTCGCTGTAGATCTGGCGCTTGATAAAGCCGGTGGCTCCATTGCGATTCACCAGCGTCAGGCTTACAATTCCTGGTTTTCCATCACGGAAGTAGGTGAGGGTCAACTTCTCGCCGGGGGAATGATGGCTGAGTTCCTCTTCGAATTCGCTCTTACTGTTGACTTCAACATCTCCCAGTTTGGTGATGATGTCACCCAACTCGAGGCCGGCGCGACGGGCCACGCCGTCTTTCTCCAGTTCGGCAAGAACCACACCACGAAAGTCGCCGTTGGTCTTGAGGTTGTACTTCTGAGCGATAGCGTAGTCGTAGTCGAGCACGCTGCCTCCCCAGAATGGTTTCTGTACGATGCCGTACTTGATCAGGTCGCTCACAATCTTTTTGGCGATGTCAATCGGCACGGCGAAGGCATAACCGGTATAGGAACCGGTGGGAGAGGAGATGGCCGTGTTGATGCCCACCAGTTCACCATTCTTGTTTACGAGCGCCCCGCCACTGTTGCCCGGATTGATGGCCGCATCAGTCTGAATGAACGATTCAATGGGGAACCGATCTTCGACGATATTGATGCGGCGCCCTTTCGCGCTCACGATACCCGCCGTGACCGTGGAAGAAAGCGAGAACGGATTTCCCACGGCTACAACCCATTCACCCACGGCCAGGTTCTTGGAACTTCCCAGGGTTACCGGGCGGAGGTTGGTTTCGTTGATCTTTAACACGGCCAGGTCCGTTGACGGATCCGTGCCCACCAGTTCGGCGTCATACGCTTTCTTGTTGTATATCACTTGCAGTTTTTCGGCAGACTCCACCACGTGATTGTTGGTGACAATGTATCCATCGGCGGTGAAAATGACGCCTGAACCGCTGGATACCCGGGTGTTTTGTCCACCGCGGCCAAAAATCCAGTCCCAATGAGAATACGTTGCGCCGCTTTGCGAAATGCTGTTGATGAACACTACGCTGGGGATGGTTTTTGCGGCCGCCTCACTGAAGTCGACATTTTCCAGGCTGGAAGTCTCCGAGGGAGCAACAACATTCGGACGGTATTCGGTATCCGGTTGATAGGTATTGACCGTATACGATGCCTCAGGCTTGTCACCGCCTGCGGCGGACTGCTGTTGATAATTGACAAACACATAGGCGCCGGCAAGCCCCGCCAGAAACGCCACCACAATCGTCCTTATCAAGTTTCCCATGTGTAGTTCATTTTAAAATTTCGCAAATATAAAACGACAGCCATTTTATTAAGTTCCGATTGGTGTCCACCTTTGTGGTTGCCAAGCACTTTCCGATGGGGTTCCGCTCTGTACTTGCCCGTCCATTCGCCGCCTTTATCGCGCGACAGACCCATAATTGGGCCTCCAGACCTGCAGAGATCCAGGAACAGGTACGGCATTCCATCGTCACGAAGGCTGTATCCACGCGGTTCGGAAAGGACCATGGCTTTGCGGACATCCGCACCCACGAGGACTTTGTTCGCCAGGTTCCCATCCGTGATTATGAAGGGTTGAAAGACTATATCAACCTCTTGCTTGAAGGTAAGCCCGATGTCTTGTGGCCCGGTCTGCCGGCCTATTTTTCGAAGACCTCCGGTACCACATCTGGAACAAAATATATCCCGATCACCAGGGAATCCATCCCCAATCACATCAACAGTGCCCGCAATGCCCTGCTCAGCTATATTCACGAAACGGGCAAGGCAGCGTTCATCGACGGGCAACTGATCTTTCTGTCCGGAAGTCCGGAACTTGATTCAAAAGCCGGGATACCTACTGGCCGCCTTTCCGGCATCGTCAATCATCACGTGCCCGCCTACCTGCGAACCAATCAGAAACCCAGCTACGAAACCAATATCATTGAGGACTGGGAGGAAAAACTGGATCGCATCATCGACGAAACTATCAAGGCACGAATGACACTCATATCCGGTATTCCACCCTGGGTACAGATGTATTTCGATCGTATTCAGGGGAGAACCGGCAAGAAGATCAAGGATGTGTTTCCCGATTTCTCTCTCTTTGTTTATGGAGGGGTCAACTTCGAACCTTATCGCGCCAAACTAGAGGAATCGATCGGGAAGAAGGTCGATTCGATTGAGCTGTATCCCGCCTCGGAAGGTTTCATCGCCTATCAGGATTCTCAAAACCATCCGGGTATGCTGCTGCTGCTGAACAGCGGAATCTTTTTTGAGTTTATCCCCGCCGATGAGTATTTCAGCGACAAACCACGGCGACTGACCATCGGTGAGGTAGAATTGGGGAAGAACTACGCCGTGATCATTAACAGCAACGCCGGCTTGTGGGGGTATTCGATAGGCGATACCGTGAAGTTTGTTTCCAAAGAGCCGTACCGTTTGGTTGTCACCGGGCGTATCAAACATTTCATTTCCGCCTTCGGTGAACACGTGATCGGAGAAGAAGTGGAAAAGGCCATGCAACGTACGGCGGACAAATTCCCTGAAACAGCACTGGTGGAGTTTACAGTGGCCCCGCAGGTGACGCCTGCCTCCGGGCTGCCCCATCATGAGTGGCTTATTGAATTTGACCGGGCGCCCAGCGATGTGGCTGCCTTTGCCGATGAACTCGACCACCAACTTAGGTCCTTGAATACCTATTACGATGACCTCATTTCAGGCAGCATCCTCCGCCCGTTGGTGCTCACTCCCTTAAAGAAGAATGCGTTCATTGACTACATGAGAAGCCAGGGCAAACTGGGCGGACAGAATAAGGTGCCCCGATTGTCGAATGACAGAAGAATTGCAGATGGGTTGTCGAGGTGATGCGCAGTGCCCCACGGATTGAACAGTTCTACCCACAAATCAATATTTTTGGCTTTTCATGCCTGCACCCGCTAAAAAACGCATAGCCATACTAGGTTCAACAGGCTCCATCGGCCGTCAGGCGCTGGAAGTCATAGAGGCCAATGCCCGGCATTTCGAAGTGGAGGTTTTGACCGCGCAAAATAACGCCGAGCTGCTTGCGGCACAGGCCAGGAAATTCAAACCCAACACCGTTGTCATTGGCAATGAAGCTGCCTATGAGAAGTTAAAGCAAGCGCTTGCTTCTGAACCCATCAAGGTTTTCGCCGGTGACAGCGCCCTGGAGTCGGTTGTACAAATGGAATCGGTTGACCTTGTGCTTACGGCCCTCGTGGGCTATGCCGGCCTCAAGCCTACCATCAAAGCCATTGAAGCGGGAAAGCCCATAGCGCTGGCGAACAAGGAAACATTGGTTGTGGCAGGGGCCCTCATCACCACACTGGCCCGGGATCACCGGGTCCCGATTCTTCCCGTTGACTCGGAACACTCGGCTATTTTTCAATGCCTGGCTGGAGAAGTGCTGAATCCCATTGAGAAGATTATTCTCACCGCATCGGGAGGACCTTTCCGTGGGAAGACCCGGGAAGATCTTGCCCGTGTCACCAAGGAGCAAGCGCTGAAGCACCCCAACTGGACTATGGGGGCCAAGGTGACCATTGACTCGGCTACTTTGATGAACAAAGGACTGGAGGTGATCGAGGCAAGGTGGCTTTTTGGATTGACGCCGGCGCAGATTGAAGTGGTAGTCCATCCGCAAAGCATCATCCACTCGATGGTCCAGTTCCGCGACGGATCCATCAAAGCCCAGCTTGGGATGCCCGATATGAGGCTCCCCATTCAATACGCATTGGGCTATCCTGAGCGACTGTCGAACAACTTCCCACGCTTTGATTTCAACAAGTTCCCGGCGCTTACCTTTGAAAAGCCCGATACCGAAACTTTTCGTAATCTTGCGCTCGCTTTTGAGGCCCTTGAACGCGGAGGAAACATGCCCTGTGTTCTCAATGCGGCCAATGAGGTGGCAGTGGCTGAATTTCTCAATGACCGGCTTTCATTTTTGGGAATTTCAACACTCGTGGAACAATGCCTGGCTAAATTGGATTATATCAAGGAACCCCGGCTGGCGGATTACGTTGAGACCGATAAACTTACCCGGATACGGGCCAAAGAACTGATTAAATAGACTGGAATGGACGGAATGATTATGACGGCGCAGCTGTTGCTGAGCCTTTCCATACTGATTGTTGTGCACGAGTGGGGCCATTTCTTCGCCGCCCGGATGTTTAATATCCGCGTGGAGAAGTTCTACCTCTTCTTCGATTTTCTTTTCCCCATGGCCAACGTGATGAATTTCTCCCTGCTGAAGGTGAAGAAGGGCGACACCGAATACGGCGTGGGTTGGTTTCCCCTCGGTGGTTATGTCAAGATCGCCGGCATGGTGGACGAAAGCATGGACAAAGAGGCCATGAAGGCTCCGCCCCAGGATTGGGAATTTCGGTCCAAAAAGCCGTGGCAGCGATTGATTGTCATGCTGGGAGGAATTATCGTCAATGTGATCGTTGGTATTCTCATTTTCATCGGTATCACCTGGTTCATCGGTGACCAGTACATTCCGATGAAATATGTCAACGAGCACGGCGGAGTCCAGGCACTCGAATTAGCCGCCGAACTCGGCATACAAACCGGTGATCAGATCATTCGTGTCAACGGTAAAGACGTGGTGAATTTCGATGACATCACGAAACCCGGCGTACTACTAGCCGAGAACTCGCATTATACCGTGCTTCGCGATGGCGCGGAAGTGGACATTGCCATCCCGTCTAATTTCATTGAGAAGTTCAACTCCCGAGACGCGATTGGCCGTTTTGTGCTTCCGCGCATCGAGCCCCTGGTGGCCGAAGTGCGCAAAGGGTCAGTAGCTGAGCGGGAAGGTCTTCAAAAGGGCGATCGGATTGCTGAAGTCAACGGCAAAGCTGTCACCTACTTTGATGAAGTCGCCACCGCGCTCAAGTCTTACCGCGGCGATTCCATCCGCTTTGCCATTCAGCGGGAGGGTCAGGTCATCCATCACCAATCGTACTTCAAGGGTGATTCAGCGCTTGGCTTCTATGTCAATCGCATTCTGGTTCCCGAGTCTGCGCTGGTGTCGACGAAGTATTCCTTTGGCGAATCCCTGGTGCTCGGACCGGGCCGTGCCTTTGATGTGATTGCGGTTCAATTGAAAGCATTCAAGAAGATTTTCACCGGCGAAATTTCCTTTCGCAAGTCCTTGTCTGGCCCCGTTGGCATGGCCCAGGCTTTCGGCGTTACCTGGGATTGGGAACGCTTCTGGCGTATGACGGGCCTGCTGTCCATGGTATTGGCCTTTATGAATCTGCTCCCCATACCCGGACTGGATGGCGGTTATGTCATGTTCCTGCTCTATGAAATGGTGAGCGGACGTGAGCCCAATGAGAAGGTATTCGAAACCGCCCTCAAGATTGGCATGGCTATTCTATTGGTGTTGATGGTATTCGTTTTCTACAACGATATCGCCAAGGCCATCGGAGGCTAATGCTTAAACGAAAAGACCCTGCCTGGGGCAGGGTCTTCTCTTGTTGATTCTTAACTTTCTTGCCTCACTTCTCCCGGGAATCCTTTCCCTTCCTGAAATCCAGTGGAGGGAGGCGGTCGCCAAGCAGTGATTTGTAGGTGAAGCCGGGACCGAGGCGCTGCGCCAGTTCATCCTTTGCTTTCTGGAGGGTCGTCGGGTTGTTGAACAGATCAACACCGGTCATGGATATGGTTTTAGCCGCATTCAGCATGGCCTTTTGTCCGATGCTCATGCCTCCGGTGGCGACAGCCTGCCAGGAGTGAGCGGGGGCACCGGGCACCCAAGTCGCTGTGCCCAACCCCACGGTAGGCACTACCCACGTGATATCGCCTACGTCCGTTGAAGCCGGAAAGAATCCGCCGGTCTTGAAGGGCTGAACCACGGCCGCCTGGGAGATATCCGGCGCCTTGGGAATTGACTTTTGAATCTCCCTGGCGAAGGCTGCTTCTTCCGGCGTGTAGTTCACACCGCCCACAGTAACCAGGTTGTTGTACATGACGCGGGCGAGGGTTTCATTGGGAACGAGGTTGTAGGAACCAGAAACCACCTCATATTTGGAGGTTGTTTCAGTGCCTGCTGCCGCACCTTCCGCGGCCTTAACGATTCGATTCCAGATTTCCTCGACAACCCGTGCGTCAGGGTGACGTACCATGTACTCCACTTCCGCGAAGTCAGGTACCACGTTGGCGGCAAGTCCTCCTTTGCTGATTACGTAGTGGATGCGGGCTTCCTGCGGAACGTGTTCACGCATCATATTAACCATGTAATTCATGGCTTCAACGCCATCGAGTGCTGAGCGGCCGGCGTCAGGGGCGGCGGCGGCATGGGAAGATCGTCCGTAGAAACGGAACAAGGTCTGCTTGATGGAAAGGCAAGAAGAAGGGCTCGCGTCGTTGGCGGAAGAAGGGTGCCAATGCAACACAGCGTCAACCCCCTTGAACAATCCATCACGAACCATGTACACCTTTGCACTGCCGCCTTCTTCAGCGGGAGTTCCGTACAGTTTAATTGTCCCAGCTTTCTTGTTCTTGATCAGCCATTCCTTGAGGGTAATCGCTGCAGCAGATGTGGCTGTACCAAACAGGTTGTGTCCGCACGCGTGTCCGGCGGCACCTTCGAAGATGGGTTTCTTGGTAAATGTGCTGTCCTGGGACAATCCGGGCAGCGCATCAAATTCAGCAAGAAGTCCCAGGGTAGGGCCGCCGTTACCGGAAGTGTAGGTGGCTATAAAGGCAGTGGGCATTCCAGAGACTCCGCTCTCTATGGTGAAACCATTGCGCTTCAGCAGGTCCTGAAGTTCTGCCGTGCTTTTGGTTTCGTTAAAGCCGAGTTCGGCATATCCCCAGATATCCCGCGACACCTTTTTATACTCCGCAGCATGCTTGTCAATTTCACTCAGGACAAACTGCTTGTCTTTGTCGCCTTTGATTTTGGGGTTGATTTCTGTCTGGGCGATGGCCGGGAAGACGACGATCACCAGGAGTAGCCTCAATAAGTAGCGCATACGATTTTTGGTTAGGTGATCGAAATATAAACGATTTGACAATGGGTTGACCAGCCTATTTTACAGCTGGCAATCGATGTCAATCGCCATCAGATCAGTGTGTTTTGCCGATTTCAAACTCAACACGGCGGTTGAGCTGCTTGTGCTCATCGGTAAGTTCCTGCGTGATGGGCTTGGAGCTGCCATACCCGATGGCTTTGATCCGGACGGCGTCGATGCTGAAGGTGTTGACCAGGTATTGCTTGATGGCATCGGCCCGGGCCTGGGAGAGTCTGAGGTTGGATTCTTCCTTGCCGGCTGAATCGGTATGACCGGAAATGGTCAGGCGGAGTTCGGGATGATCGATCAGGAAGTTGGCCAGTTTGTCGAGGTCGGCATGCATGGCCGGCAAGATGTTGGCCTTGCCGTTTTCAAATTCGAGGGATTCAAAGGCAATTTTGCTTTCAATGGGCTCTGCCACTTTGTTGATCTCTCGCTCTCCATCGAGATAAAAGATCTCTTCAATGCGAAAATACTCGTCGCCCTGAATGACCAGGAGGTAATTGCGTTTGTTGATAAGGCTGAAGTCGAACGTTCCGTCTTCACGCAGGTACTTGGGGGCCACCTCAACGCCCTGGTCGAGGTCGATGATGGAGACAATTCCTTTCAACGGATTTCCGGCCTGGTCCTTCAAGGATCCCCGGAGTTCGGTTACCGCTTCCGGTTTAGCCTCCATGGGAACCGGGAAAGAGTAGAGATCCAGGTTCTTTTTGTCGTCGGCCTCTGACCGCGCATAGTAGAGTTCTTTTGATTTTGAGTCGATGGTGAAATAGTATTCGCTGCCCGCTCCGTTCACCAGCGGTCCAATGTTTTTGGGTTCGCTCCAGGAGTGGGGTAGTCGGGCGGATTTATAGATGTCGAAATCGCCGAAATTCAAGGCATGACCGTTTGAGCTGAAGTACAACATGTTGTGTCCGTGGTGGAAGAACGGACTCACCTCGCTGTTAACCGTGTTGATGATCGGTCCGGCGTTCATGGCTTTGCCCCACTTTCCTTCTTCATCGCGTATCACGTAAAAGATGTCGGACAATCCAAAACTGCCGACCCGGTTGGAGGCAAAAAAAAGTGTGTCGCCGCTGTGTGTAAGAGAGGGGTGAGAGTCCCAACCACCACTGTTGATATTTGGACCGAGGTTGCGCACGTTTCTCCAGGCGCTGTCGAGTGAGGGGCGTTCCGCACTGTAGAGGTCGCAATTCTGATCGAAACACCGGGAGAAGATCAGCAGTTTGCCGTCGAGGCTCATGCAGGCGGAGCCTTCGTTGTAGATGGTATTGATCTTGTCGAAGCTTTTCGCCGGCATCCAAATGCCGTCGACCCGCTCACTGTAGAAAAGGTCTTCGTCGTATTGCCGGGTATCAAAGTTGTTTCTGTTTCTCTTGGATGTGAACAACAGGAGGGAATCCACGTTGCCGATACTGGGTCCATAATCTTCCTTGAGCGAATTCAGGTTGTCACCCATGTTGAGCAGCACAGCGTGCGGCGGCCGCAGCGTATCCACCTCTTTTCGCAGGGCGACGAGTTGATAATAATATTCCAGGGGAACATAGTACCGTTTCTTGTCTCGCTCCAGTGAGTCATATTCCCGGAAAACATCTTCCGTATTAATGCCTTGCCGGTGGTGTTTAAGTACGAGTTTGTAGAGGAGAATGGCTTCTCCGGGCGGCCCAACTTTTTTGGACAGCCGGGCCAACTCCCAGATCATGGCCGGGTTCTCAGAAAAGTTCCGAATGCCAAAGTTTGAAACATAACTCTTTAATGCCGTGTAATATTCCTCGATGGGCCCGGAGTTTTTTAACTCTTGCAACTTCTTGTATTTCCTTGCGTCATAGTAGAAGGAGACAGAGTTGATGTTGGGAAATACAAATATGTCAGACTGGCCGAACGTGGTCAGTGAATCGTTAAGTTGAACAGTTCCGGCGCTCTTTAGCTTTTTCCTGTTCTTTTGGCTGTAACCGGGATAGGCCAAAACACAGGAAAGGAGCAAAAAATGAAGGAAAACAGAAGCTTTCACGGTTCGGGAAAAATTGGCAAGCACCACCGGAATACCGAAAGTTCAAATAATTTTGACTGATATACAACGCTTTGGCACCCCTATTGACCATATTGACCTAGCCCTGTTGACATGAAATCTTCATGAAAATAGTGTGCCAGATTGACATTGCATGAGTTCATTTAAGCAGTTAGCGCTAACGCCCATGGTGCAGGAGGAGTCCGAAGAATTGGTTCAATTGATCAATCCGGAACAGGAATCCGACCTGAAACCGGAGGATATCGACGGAGACCTGTTGATCCTGCCCATCAAGAATACAGTGCTGTTCCCGGGTGTTGTCATCCCTATCACGGTGACACGTCAGAAGTCCATCCGCCTGATAAAGAAAGCCTACCAGGGAAAGCGAATGGTGGGTGTGATAGCCCAGAAAAACAAGAACGTGGAGGATCCCGCGGTGGAAGACATTTACCGCTTCGGTACAATTGCCCGCATCATCAAGATGCTGGTTCTGCCCGATGGAAACACCACGGTGATCATGCAAGGAAAGAACCGATTTGCGGTTCAGGAGTTCCTCCAGGAAGATCCGCATCTCACCGCCCGCGTAGACCTGTTGATTGAGCCCGTGCTCAACCTGGACGGCAAGGAAGCACAGGCTCTCGTTCAGTCGCTCAAGGACTCGGCTTCAAAGATCCTCCGGCTCAATCCGGAAATTCCTCAGGAGGCTCAGGTAGCCTTG
>JAYRNL010000071.1:0-4942 GCA_041912235.1 Cyclobacteriaceae bacterium | reverse complement strand
GTCATGCGACTGAACTCGCCTACGACGCCGTTCAACAGGGATACGGGCGTGTGTTTGCCCGAGGCGGCGATGGCACCGTGAATGAAGTCGCCCGCGCGCTCGTTCATTCTCCCGCAGCAATGGGCATTCTACCAGCCGGATCAGGCAATGGTCTCGCCCGCCACCTGAAGGTGCCCCTCAACCTCCATGGAGCGATCAAACAACTTACGCACTACAAAACGCTGGCCATCGACACCCTGCTTATTAATGGATCGCTGTCAGTTAACGTCTCCGGATTTGGATTCGACGCCCATGTCGCCCATGAATTCGGAAAAAACGGTCAACGGGGTTTCATTGGGTATGCCAAACTTGTTCTGGGCGACTTCATGTCCTACCCCGAGTTTGACGTCATAGCAACCATTGACGGCAAGTCTTCGCGACACCGCGCCTTCATGGTGGCCATGGCCAATGCCTCGCAGTTTGGACACAATGCATTGGTGGCACCCGATGCATCGGTAAGTGACGGAGTACTTGATGTCTGCTTCATTCGCCGAATTCCCATAATCGAAGCCATTCCCTTTATCAACAAGATGTTCCGCGGACGGATCGAGAAATCAAGGTTTGCCACACTCTTCAAAGCAAAACAATTCACGGCTGAACTGGATGCACCACAACCGCTGCATCTCGACGGCGAACCGTCTCCTCCTTCGAAGCGGTTTGACGTACAGATTCAGCCCGGGTCGTTACGCGTGATCGTTCCGGGGTGATTAAGTAACACGGAGATGCGCGGAGGTGGCACGGAGGGCACGGAGAGGGCACGGAGAGGGCGCGGAAAGGACAACGAGAGAGAAGGGTGATTTTGTATATTTGGTGAGGTCGCCACTTAAATCTCCTGTATGAAGTTCTGTAGCTCACTCCTATTCTTTAGTGTATACTCCATCTTCACGCATGCACAGTCCATCACCAAAGAGGACTATGCGCGCGCCGTGAGTTTTCATTGGGATAATGTGAATAACAAAAAGGCCTTCAATTTGAGCATCGTTCCTAACTGGTTTCCCGACAGTACGGGTTTCTGGTTCACCTTTCAGGCTCCCGGCGACAAACGGTATGAGCAAGTATTATTTAAACCGCTGAAGCGCACTCCGCTGTTTGATCACGGGCTAGTGGCTGAGAAACTTGGTGAACTACTTAACGTGCCTGTGGATCCCAAAGCACTTCCTTTAGAGAATATCACTTATGTAAAACCGGGACAACTTGAGTTCACCGCCAAAGGAAAACGTTTTTCCTGGGACGGCACCCTTAAACAGAAGACAGAAAAGGAACCCGAGCGCAATGCCTTTGAGTCCAAGTCGCCGGACGGTAAGTGGATCGCCTACACGGAAAACTACAACCTGTTTATCAAGTCAACGGAGACTGGAACGGTAAAGCAATTGAGCAACAAGGGCTTCAAGAACTACGAGTACGGCAGCTACTATGGATGGAGCGACATTATTGAGGGCGAAAACGGCGAGCGGCCGCCACGGTTTACCGTGCAGTGGTCCCCCGATTCAAAGTATCTGCAAACGAACATCTGCGACCTGCGCAGCGCCAGGAAGATGTACTTACTCGATTGGAGCATTGACACGTTGTATCGCGCCAAGTTGCTGGGCTACTATCGCGGTTCTCCGGGCGACACCTCCGTGGTACACCTGATCCCGATCGTCATTGATGTCCAATCAGGAAAAGAAACACGGTTGCCCCTGCCCCGCATTCCTCATGAGCTGGGCTATTCCTTCCAATGGCTTAAGGAATCGGGATGGGCCATTCTGCAGCATACCGAGCGAGGATATCACAAGACTTCCTTGCTCAAAGTGAACGTGCTGACGGGTCAAATCACACCCTTGTTCGCCGAATCCCACGAAACCAATATTGACGGATTTTCTTACCGGCTTTCTGAGAAGAGAGATAAGCTCATCGTTACGTCTGAGAAGACCGGATGGAAACAACTCTATGCGGTCGACCTGACCACAGGTGCTTCAAGGCCACTGACGTCAGGAAACTTCTTTGTCAATGAAGCCGAAATAAACCACCGTGACCATACCGTCTACTTCCTCGCTTCCGGAAAAGAACCGGGGAGAAACCCGTATCAACAATACTTTTACCGCGTGGGCCTCGAAGGCAAGAACCTTAAGCTGCTTACCCCGGAAGAGGGCAACCATGAGATCAGCGATTCTCCTGACAGCAAATACATCGTGGATAACATCTCGACTCCTCAAAACGCGAATCGCTGCGTCTTACGGGAAACAAGTACCGGTAAGATCCTGATGGAACTCGCCATGGCTGACGTTTCCGGACTGAAGGCCATGAACTATTCTGAGCCGCAGGCCTTTACTGCGATTGGTAAAGACGGCAAGTCAACAATCTATGGGCTGCTCTGGAAACCCACCCGGTTTGACCCCACCCGCCAGTATCCCATTATTGACAACAGTTATACCGGACCGCATGGGCAAATCGTTCCACGCACGTATGTCCGGTCGGTGAGCATCAACAACCAGTCACTGGCCGAGCTCGGTTTCATTGTGATGATGGTGGACGGCCTTGGCACCGCCAACCGTTCCAAAGAATTTCACAATTACTCGTACAAGAAAATGGGATTTAACCTGGAGGACCATGTGCGTTCCATACGGCAGTTATCGAAGCAGTACCCGTGGATTGACACGACACGGGTTGGCATCTTCGGGCATTCGGCAGGTGGGTATGACGCGGGCCATGCCATGATGCAGTATCCTGACTTCTACAAGGTAGCCGTTGCCAGCAGTGCCGATCACGACTTCCGCATGGAGAAAGCCTGGTGGCCTGAGATGTATATGGGCTGGCCGGTGGATTCAGCTTATCAACAACAATCCACCATCACCATGGCAAAGAACCTGAAAGGCAAGCTGCTTATCACGCACGGAGGCATTGACGAGAATGTAAATCCCTCCGCGACGTTCAAACTTGCCGAGATGCTTGAGCGTGCCGACAAACCCTTTGACATGCTGATCTTCCCCAGCCAGAAACACGGGTACACCGGGGTCCACCAACTGTACTTCACCAAGCGTCGATGGAACTATTTCGTGGAGCACTTGCTCGGGCAAAAGCCGATCTGGGACTTCCCCTGGAAATAACCTGACTCTCCGCGATTCTCCGTGACACCTCTGTGTTCTTCGTGAACTATTTTACACAGAGTTGCGCAGAGGCAGCACGGAGATACACGGAGCGAGTGCAAAGTTTTTTATATTGGGGGTTGAAACCCAGATAGCATGCCTAAATACATCATTGAGCGCGAAATTCCCGGTGCTGGAAGTCTCTCAGCGGACAAACTGAAATCTATTTCACAGAAATCCCGCGAGGTGCTGTGCCAACTGGGGACCGACATTCAGTGGATTCACAGTTATGTGGCTGGCAACAAGATCTACTGCATCTACCTTGCTCCAAACGAAGAGCTGATACGCGAGCACGCCAAGCGCGGAGGGTTTCCGGCGAACAGCATTACCGAGATTTCGAATATCATAGAGCCGTTGACGGCGGAGTAGGAGTTACACTGAGAAACACGGAGGCAGCGCAGAGGGACACAGGGAGTTTACGTGTTTATTATTCGCTTAATGCCGTCCTTCAGGAGTTTGACCTGAAAATTCATTAGTAATCCGAGTGGGTAGTGGCCCAGCCTGAGGTAGGTAAGTACCTGGGCGAAATGAACGTCTGTCAGAAATTCAACCGTCTTCAACTCAATGACCACGGTGTTCTCAACCAGCAAGTCCATGCGGTAGCCATGGTCCAGGTGCATTTTTTTGTAAACGATCGGCATCGGCTTCTCCTTGATTACACAGAGTCCATTGGAGATCATCTCATACTCCAGGCATTCGCGGTATGCTGATTCCAACAGTCCCGGTCCAAGGATCTTGTGGACTTCAATCGCACATTTAATGACCATTGATGTAAGCTCCTCGTTAACCATAATCTCTTTGTGCCTCTCCGTGCTATCTCCGTGCTTCTCCGTGCAATAACTTCCGCACCTGCAAATACAAAATAAACCCAGGCTCCAGCACCATGCCCCCCTGCAGGTTTTCCTGACAACTTTTGCCCAGGCCCCGCAATTCCGCTACTTTAGGTACCCATGGCCAAATCAAAGCCCCGAGCGCGAGCCAAAGCCCAACCTTCGCTGAGCGAGCGAGAGAAAAGGGCAGTCATGCGCGTCTACGAATCCTACTTTAGCAATTATATCAAGGGCGACGTAAAGGCCGTGGCTAAGGTGCTCGATGACGAATATTCACAGGTGGGCAGCGCGGAAAGTGAAGTCTTTTTCAATAAAAAGGACGCCGTCAAATTCCTTTACGACACCGTGGATCAGGTTGCCGGAAAAGTGCAGATGCGCAACCGGGAGATACGTATTGAGCCCCACAAAGAATTTGTTCTTATTCTCGACCTGTCCGATGTCTACGTGTTGACTGCACAGGAATGGGTCTTTCACTCCAAGTTTAGGGCCTCCTCTTTTTTGCGCCAAAAGAAAGGCAGTTGGAAGATTTACCATCAACATTCTTCATTCCCGGACATAAGGGCCCAGGAAGGTGAGAACATATCGATTGAAAAAGTCGCCCTGGAGAACCTACAACTCCGCGACGCTGTAAAAAGACGAACCGTTGAACTCGAGCAGAAGACCCGGGACCTGGAGGTGGAGGCAGCGCTGGAACGGATACGGGCACGCGCCATGGGGATGCGCAACAGTTCGGAGCTGGCCGAGACCTCGTCGGTGCTGTTTCACCAGCTGAAGAAACTTCAGATCAACGCCATCCGCACCAGCGTGGGGATTTTTGATGACCCCAACGAAGCCATCGAATTGTGGGTCACGGCCATTTCAGACAACCGGGAAGTCATTGAGACGCTCAACTATGTCAACCTGCACATCCACCCGGTCTTTGAGAATCTTATCCCGGCGCGGAGGCAG
>JAYRNL010000070.1:0-1575 GCA_041912235.1 Cyclobacteriaceae bacterium | reverse complement strand
CATTTCCCCACAAATTCCACGAACCGGTCGATCTCGGGGAAGAGGTTGTAGATGTGCGTACTGATCCGAATACAGTTCACGTTGTTTTCGCCTACCGTGCGAATGGTGAATTGCTCCTTGCCGGCAAGTTCCTGGAATTTCTGCATGGTCATGTTCTTTAACCGGAAGGCGGTGACAGCACCACGGCTTGCATCTTCTCCCGGCGTGACCAGTTCAACGTTTTCACCGAAGGCTTTGAGTTTGTCCCGCAGATAGCCCGAAAGAACCTTAACCCGGTCTTCAATTACTTGCTTACCAATCGACTCGTGAAAGGCAACCGCGGCCTCAATCCCGGCATATAATTCAGCACTCTGTGTACCGTAATAGAAGCGGTGGGCGCTCGGCGCATAACCTTTTAACGTCGGGGGATTGCTCAGCATATCCCAACCGGTATCGCTGTAAGCCCCGATCATGATGGGCTTGAGTTCCTCCAGGCGCTCTTTTCTTACGTAAAGAAAACCGGTGCCCTTGGGCCCCATCATCCATTTGTGGCAGCAGGAAGCGTAGAAATCACAGCCGATATCGTGAAGGTTCATGTTGAGCATGCCCGGCCCGTGAGCACCATCAAAAAAAGTATAGATGCCTTTTGACCTGGCCAGCGCGGAAATGGCCTTGGCCGGCAAAACCTGGCCGTTGGTGCACGGGATATGCGGAAGTGCCAATGCCCGTGTCTTCCTGGTAATCGCCTCCTCCACCCGCGTGAGCGTTTCGGCTGCCGTCGATCCCAGTTGAATCACTTTGATCGAAATGCCGTCGTGATGCATGCGATTGAGCCAGGGTGTTGCACCGCCCACGTGCTCATGCATGGTCATGATCACTTCATCGCCTTTCTTAAGCGGCAAGCCCTGGGCCACCAGGTTGATTCCTTCCGTTACATTGTGGGTAAAACACATTTCATCGGGATCGGCCCCTACAAACCGGGCAAGCGCAGTCATGGCTTCATGATCCCCGCCACCATAAATCGCGCGGGTATTCACCGCCAGCGTCTTTTGATACATCGCATCGATCACCTGGTACGGCGAGACACCAATGGTCCCGTTGTTGAGGAATGTCATTTCATCGGTCAGCGGAAACTGCGAGCGAACCAGTTTCCAGTAGGCTTCATCGGTTGCCGCATCCTCCGGCGCCTTGTCGGGTAACGAACTCCTGGACGCAAACGCAGAGATGGCAGGGTAGGCCAGGAGAGAATACTTCAGAAATTGCAGGCGGTTCATAGGGTGAGGAGTTTATGCTTTATCGGTCTACTATATAATCAAGTTCAGTCACCCCGCTGGTTAGTTGCCGGGTGCCCATCAGTTTAAGCTTTGTTGTGCCGTTAACGCCGGAAAACAACGGGATACCCCGCCCCAGGATAATGGGATTGACAAATAGCCAGTAGCCGTCAATCAAGTCCTGTTGAATGAGCGCATGGGTTGCTCGTGGACTTCCAAACAGCAGGATTTCTTTTCCGGGAGTTTGCTTGAGTTCGTTGATCCGGTCCGTCAAATTGTCGCTTATCACGGTTGTGTTTGCCCGGTTGGCGCCCCTCAGCGTTTT
>JAYRNL010000069.1:0-20267 GCA_041912235.1 Cyclobacteriaceae bacterium | reverse complement strand
GTACGATTCAATGGCCTGGGCAATGCGCGCAGGAAACTCCTTCACGTCGGCAATAAGGCGATGGTCAATTTCCGTGAGACTGCCGCGCGCCGGCAGTTTGTTGTCGAAGTACTTTTGCGTAAGCACCAGAGCGCGGTTCACAAAATTTCCAAAGATGGCCACCAATTCGTTGTTGTTCTTGGACTGGAAGTCCTTCCACGTAAACTCACTGTCTTTGGCTTCGGGCATGATCGTGAGCAGTGTATACCGCAGCACATCCTCCTTTCCAGGGAACTCCTTCAGGTAGTCGTGCATTTCAATAGACCACCCCCGGCTCGTCGACATCTTGTCGCCCTCCAGGTTGAGGAATTCATTGGCAGGAACATTGTCGGGCAGGATGTATTGGCCGGCAGCGTGCAGGATGACCGGGAAAATGATGCAGTGAAATACAATGTTGTCCTTGCCAATGAAGTGAACCAGTTTGGTATCATCAGCCTGCCAGTATTTCTTCCAGTCGTCTTTGCTTACTTTACCAAAATCCGTTTGCGGGGTGGCAAACGCGTACTTTCCTTCGTTGAGTTCGGCGAAGAGGGCCCGGGTTGCCGAAACATATCCGATCGGCGCGTCAAACCACACGTAGAGTACCTTTCCTTCCGTGTTTGGAAGTGGCACCTTGATACCCCAGTCGAGGTCGCGCGTCATGGCGCGGGGTTGAAGTCCGGCATCAAGCCACGACTTGCATTGTCCGTACACATTGGCCTTCCAGTCGGAAGCGTGCGAATTGAGAATCCATTCGCGTAGCCAGGGTTCGTATTGCTGGAGCGGCAGGTACCAGTGTTTGGTCGGCTTAAGTACGGGTGGCGTGCCAGACAGAGTTGAGCGTGGATTGATGAGTTCATTGGGGCTCAGGGTCGAGCCGCACTTTTCACATTGGTCGCCGTACGCGTTAGGATGGCCGCAGCGTGGGCAGGTGCCCACGATATAACGGTCGGCCAGGAACACGTTGGCCTGGGTATCGAAGTATTGCTCGGTGGTCTCTTCGGTAAGCAACCTCTTATTATAGAGCGTGAGGAAAAATTCCTGTGAAGTTTCGTGATGAATTGGCTCGCTGGTCCGGTGATATACATCAAAAGAGATCCCCAGTTGATAGAGGCAATCCCGGATTAACGCATGGTATTTGTCTATGATCGCCCTCGAGGTGGTGCCCTCCTTGAGAGCCTGGTTGGGGATAGCCGTGCCGTGCTCGTCACTTCCACATACAAAAACCACATTTTTCTTCAAAAGTCTCAAAAACCTTACATAGACATCAGCCGGAATATAGGCCCCGGCCAGGTGACCTATGTGCTTTGGGCCGTTGGCATAGGGAAGGGCAGCGGTGACGGTGTATCGGCTTATTTGCGGGGATTCAGGCATGTTCAGCTTGGGTCAGGATCAAGTTACTCTAGGCGTAAAGCATCAAATTTCGCAAAAGTTTTGCCTTCGGAAAGGAGTGCTGGAAAAACCGACCGTCAATTGGTTGATACTCTTTGCGGAAGACCTTTTGACGTTGGGATGCTTGGTTGCCGAGCCCCGCTGAGAGAGATTTAAACTTGGTGGAAAAGGTACATAGGGGAACCCGTTGAGGTGCATTTCGATGCCCCACGTCCATTGGTCAGCCCGCGCTTGTTGGTGTTGGTGGTGGGGCGATCGCTGCCGGAGTCAAAAGGCTATCCTGGCGGCGTTCATTGGCTTTTGGGAGCCTTTCGGGAAACTGCACGATAAACTCGGTGTACTTCTCATCGGTGGAAATCAGGTTGATCTCTCCGCCCAGTTTTTCCGTTGCCAGTTTGGCCAGGTACAAGCCTATGCCCCCGGTATCCGATCGCTCCGAGGCGCGCACGAACATCTGGAAGATCTTGTCACGGTTCATCCTGGATATTCCCACCCCGTTGTCCATGACGCGGGCCGTGGCCTTTCCGTTCTCCATACCCACCTGAATCCGGACGAAGGACTCGATACGTTCTGAGTCGTTGTAGTATTTGACGGCATTGTCGATGAGGTTTTCGAGGATCAGGCGCACCAGGTCGCGGTCAGAAACCAGTTGGGTTTCGGGTGCCACTTCGTAGTCGATTTTGATCTTTGGCGGTATACCCTTTTTCACTTCAAGGGTGAGTATTTCCTGGATGATCGGCTCGAAGTGGATAGGTTCCGGTTTGAGTTCGGCGTGGTTGATCCGGTTCACGATCAGGAGGCGCGTCAGGATCATGTTCAGTTTTTCCGCGGTGAGGTCCAGTTTGCCCAGGTAGCCGAGGGCTTTTTCATCCTTCACATCCATGATGGCGAGGTTGACCATGCCTTTGAGGCTGGCCAGGGGACCCCGGATGTCGTGGCTGGTTTTATAGATGAAGTTGTCCAGCTCGTCGTTGACCTTGACCAGGGCTTCGTTGGTGTCAACCAGCTCCTTGGTTTTCTGTTCCACGAGCTTGTCGAGGAACTTGTTATGATCCTCGATTATCAGCTTGGCAGAGGCCAATTCTGCGTTTACGGCCTTGATTTTGCGGTAGTTAAGGTACACGACGATGACCAGGGCGGTGGTCAAGGCGACGATAACGCCCAGCAGGACATTAACAGATCGCTGCTGTTTTATGATCTGGTCATTGAGCGCCAGCACGCTGTTTTTCTCAGCGATTATGGCCAGGTTCTCCCGTTGCGCGAACTGCGTTTGGACCCGGGTGAGGTTGCGGATGACATTCGTATTGAAAATACTATCATTGACTTCGTTGACTTTTTGGAGGTAAAAACTTGCTGCTTTAAAGTCTTTCAAGGCCGTAAAATACTCAGCTTCAAGTCGGTAGTAAGTCTTAAGAATTTCACGATAATCCGACCTTTCAGGAATTTTCTCAACAATTTGCAAATATTCATGTGCGGTTGTAAGATCCTTGTCCAATAACGATACTTTGGCCAATCTCAACAGATTTTCAAGCTGGTACCTTAGATCACCAAGTTCCAAGGACAATGTGTAGGATGCATGATAGTGTTCTTTAGACTCCTGCAAAAGATTTCTTGAGGCCATTGAATTTCCCAATCCAAATTGTGCTTGCATAATCACATCCTTACTACAATTTGATCCACATACCCTTAGTGCTTCCTCAAAATACTCCTGAGCATTCTTGAAACTGCCTAGCTCATTGTAGCAAAGTCCAATGTTCAAGTATAAACCAATGTTCTTTTCACTTCCGGCCAATTCAAAAATCTTCTTCGATTGAAGGCTATAGTCAAGAGCAAGATCAAAATTACCCATCTTGTAATAGGTTAGGCCTATGTTCATTAGGGAACTTCCTATTTGCACTTTATTGCCTTGCTTTTCTCGAATTACTAATGACTGAAAACTATACTCCAATGCCTTATCATACTCAGCCCTGAATGTGTAGCATAAAGCCAGAGTGTTCAAAATTCGCGCTAGCTCTGTATCCAAATTAAGTTTCTCCGCAAGCGGCTTGATTTCCTCCAATAGCTTAATCGCCTCATCTGAACGGTGAACTCTCCGAAGCAACTGACCCGTCATTCGTCCAGCTTTTACAAGCAAGGAATCAGGCGGATTCCTCTTGGCAAGAGTGTATGCTTTCTCAGCGTAAATCAAGGCCTCCTCATTATTTGTATCAAACAGCTCGTAAGCAAGTCCCCGGAACACAAAATATTGATTTCGCTCAGGGTGTCTAGAGAGTTCGCTACGAAGGGAATCAATCTTAAGCTGGTTTACTTGAGCGTAGGAGAACTCAATTGTAGCCAAACAAAGACCCCAGAACATGAAAAAAAAGATAACCTTTTGGTACACAGGTGATTTTTGTAAAAATATTACATGACACAGTTTTTACCGTATCATCAATCTTTGGGTATTGCAATAGGCAAGAAGAAAAAATCAAACCAAAAAACCAAAACCAAACAACATGAGAAAATTTATCTACATCGCAATTTTAAGCATAGTTACAGCTTTGAGCATTAGCTCCTGCACTGAACAGGAAGTAAGGCCTCGTGATGGCGGCACTGGCGGAACAGGAAGTGATCCTAGAGGTTAAGGTATTCCAAGTCAAACAATAAGACTTATAACTATGAAGACTAAATTAGTAATTGTTGTACTTGCCGCTGCAGCCTTAATATCATTTGGTGCATCGCGCATCAGCAGGAGCAGCGCTAACCAAGCCGCAGCGACAAACACATCCGAAGCAACCCTAGGTGGATTTGTTGCTGACGACAAATAGGCCAATACTAATTAAGCCTCAGTAGAAGGCCAATCTCAAGGTTTAGCGGCCTTGAAATTGGCCTTTATTGTCATTCTTGAGAGTAAGCCTCCTCACTGTATCCGAAATCTGATCTGTCAACTCATTGGCGCTGCTGAGATAAATGGGTTGATTCCGGTCGGGGTCCTTTTCCACAAGATGAAGCATTCCTTTGAGGGTATTTATTAGCCCTTGAACCTCACTCACGATCCGTTGTTTGTGAATTCTCTCCTCATCAACCAAATGTTGTAGATAATCACGCTGCTGACCGAGCTCTTGTGTACGCTCAATTACTATTGAGTCTAACCTCTTATTGATATTGGCCTTTTTTCGATAGGCTCGATACAATTCAAAAGCCATTAGAACGACCAGCATCAACAATCCAGTAATAACGACTATCATACGCCTATGCTGTACTAGTGACTCATCCTTTAGAGCAAGGATATTTGCCTGGCTCTGCAATTTCAGTTCATTTTCACGCTGAGCATACGAAACCTGGGTCTGCCTTAAACGTATCATTGACCCGCCATGGTAGATAGAATCCTTCATGATCCAATATCTTTCATTCATAACGTAGGCTTTGCCTATTTCGCCAGATCCCTCAAGGTAGGTAGCCTTATATCTCAAGAGGTTAAGTTTGAGGTATGGATAGTTTGATTCAGCGGCGATCGAATCAGCCTTCTTAAGAAAGAAGGCACTTTGAGTCAACTTACGTCTAATCACATATATTTTTGACAGATTTAGGTAAGCAAGGGTAAGATAAAATCTATCGTTAATTCTCTTGCTATGAATAACGGCCAGATTTGCAAAGTATTCAGCGGAATCTAATTTGCTTTCTCTAGTCAAGCAAATTCCAAAGGATGAATAAAGAGCCGGAGCAGTGTACTGAATTCTCCCTTTATCGAAAGTCAGTGCGATCCTAAAATAGTGCTTAGCCATTCCAAGATGATTCATTCCTAAGTATGCACTAGCAATATTAATGTAGGCCAGCCTTAACATAAAGGAATCAGGTTTGGCCGACATGTATTCAAGTTTCCTCCTCGTATACTCAATTGCAAGGGGATATTCCAGCAATCGAAGGTGAATCCAACCAATATTGCCATAAGCAACCGCCAATTCAGTTGAATCCCCATCCTCTTGTCTCATTCGAAGAGACTCATAGTTATAACCTAGGGCTACATCCAGATTTTCCTTGTCTACGTGTGCTACGCCCAACGCATTGAGAATCTTCTTGACATATATTCTGTAATTATTTCTGCTCGCAATAGGCAGCAATAGCTCCATTACCTCAATTGACCTATCCAAATTCCCCATCCTCCTGTCCAACTGCGCATAGGTGGTGCCCACCTTTACAATTTGCAGGCTATCCCCCTTCTTCCACACCTCATGGTAGGCCCGTTCTGCATAGAAATGGGCCTTCGGATTATCAACATCGAATAACTCGTAAGCTACCGCCCACAACACCTCGGCCCGGTCGATGGCCGTATGTGTCTCCAGCAAATGCAACAGGGAATCTACTTTTTGAGTGGCCCGCAGCGGACCGGATGCGGTCACCAGCGCAAGTACCGCCAACAGTTGTACGATTTTCATGACAATCGCTTTATTCAGTTTCCTAAGCTAACGACATTCACAATCTTTGCATAAATCCAGTCACTCATGTTACCTGTTTTCCGAACACAGGCGGCGTTCGACGCGGAAGTCTCACGACAGGCCATCGAAGCCACCGAACAAATCATCACCGAAATGGGCGCCGATATCCACGACGACCTCGTTCAGCGCCTGTCCGTCCTCAGGCTCTACCTCGACCGGCTCACCCGCGCCAAAGGAGATGCGGCCCAAACCGAGGCCCTCATCACCAGCATGAGCGCCGACTTCACCGAAGTGGTCGAATCCGTACGGCGCATCTCCCGCCGGCTCATGCCCGTGAGCCACGAGAACGACTCCCTGGAAGTTCGCATCCGCACCCTCTGCCAGAACATGGAACGGCCCGGAGGCGGTACGATCCACTTCAACCAAACCGGCCTGGAACGCCCCTTGCCCAACCGCGACGCCATCCACCTGCTGCGCATCATCCAGGAACTGATCAACAATGCCTTTAAACATTCCTCCGCATGGCACGTCAATATCCGCATGGAATGGTCCGGCTCCTCCCTCCTGCTGGAAGTTGAAGACGATGGCACCGCCTTCTCACGCATGGAGTCCTACTTGTCCATGCTCAATACAAAGAACAACTCATTGCGCATGCGGGCGAAAATCCTGCGTTCGTCCATCCAGTACACCCAGGGCGCCAAGGGGCTTCTGGCCCGCCTGAAATATTCTGTCCCTGTCTAATCCTGAATCACAGAATCCCATTGCGGTACGCATACGCCAGCAACGCCGCCGTATTCGGCACACCGAGCTTTTTCAGCAGCCGGGTACGGTACGTCTCCGCTGTCGCCTCCGACATCTTCATCTTCATGGCCACTTCCTTGGTGGTCAGGCCCAGCGATATCACCTGAATCAACTCACTCTCGTGATACGTCAGGGAAATGGGAGGCACGTGATCCCATCGGTACGCATTTAATTCAATGATCCGCGTAATCTTTTCCTGGAAGTAGTGCCCGGTGGTCATCACCTCCCGAATCGCCTTGGCGATTTCTGTATAGCCGTCAAGCTTGAAGACTATCCCGCTTACTCCGGATTTGAGCAGGTTGATCACCAATTCAACGCCTTCCATCCCGGTAACGGCAATTACCTTCGGCGCCGACGGGCGGTTCATTATCGTGCTTAGCAAATCGGGCCCTTTGACCCCCGGAAGCCGGACATCGAGTAAGATGATGTCCAGCGGATGCGCATTCACCTGATGAAAAAACTCCTGCGCGTTGCCTGCTTCAAAAATGTTGGCTACAAAATCCTCCTTCTCGAGTAATGACCGGAGTCCCTGGCGGATCAAAACTTCGTCGTCCACCAATAAAATATTGATTCTTTTCATTAAGCATTCTGGCCGCCGGTATTTCCAGTCTTAGCCATGCGCTAAAGATACCTTCCGGCAACATCCGGGGGTATCTGGTTTTCCTGACAATTTTCGGGATCAGGCGGCCTGGGAATCCTTCAAATAGAGCCGAAACGTGGTTCCTTCGCCAACCCGGCTTTCCACCTCAATCCGGCCACCCATGGCCATTACGTGGGTCTTGACCAGGTAAAGACCCAAACCCTTGCCGTCTACATGGCTGTGGAATCGACCGTAAAGGGTAAAAAGTTTATCGCCGTGTGCGTCCATATCGATCCCCAGGCCATTGTCGCGGACCACCAGGCAGGTGCTCTGTCCTTCGCGCTCCGATTTGATGGAAATAACCGGGGAGCGGTCAGGGTGTCTGTACTTAATCGCATTGCTGATCAGGTTCATCAGTATGCTGTCCATCAATGGTCGCACCGTTCGAACCGTGGGGACTCTGCGAAAATCAGTTTCGATTCTTGCCTGGGTTTCCCTGATTTCCCGTTCGAGGCTCACCATGACCAGCTGCACTTCTTCCTGCAGATCCAGTGAAGTCAGCAAGGAATGACTGGGCTTTCGTGTCTCCAGGATCGTGCTCAGATCGCGAACCACCCGATCCAGCTCGCGCGTGGTGGAGATCATATTGAGGCAAATTTGCTCAACTTCTTCCTTGTTGCCCGTGCTCACCTCCAGCAGATGACCCAGGCCCAGCAGGGTGGCGACCGGTGCACGCAGGTTGTGCGAGGAAATGAAGGCAAACTGTTCCAACTGCTGGTTGTAATCGAGGAGCTCTTTGGTTCTTCGCTCCACCTCACTTTCCAGGCTCTCATTTCGCTGGGCGATCTCTGCATTCTTCTTCCCTATTATTTCCTGCTGTTCCTGAATGGTGAAAAGCAGTCGTGATCCCTGGCCGTGGAAGACAGCAAGCATCGCCAATACAATGCCAACGAGACCAATATTCAGGGATGCGATGAGGATACCACTTTCCGGGGCAACCAGGCTGGGATCAATACGATAGCTGCCGTCGAGCACATATATACCCACAATGGTAAGTATGCTTATCAATCCCCAACTGAGACCGCTTCGCCTTCCTAACAGCATCAATCCCATGACAGGGATCAGTGTCAGCCAGGCCAACACGTAAGAGGAGATTCCTCCAGAAAATAGAACCAACAATACGACTATCGCCCAGCAAATAAACACGAACAGCTGGGCGACCCAGTACTGGTTCCTGACGCGCCGCAGAACGGCCAACTCCAATCCGAAGAGGAATGTCACGGCAATCATTCCATAGCGCGCAACCAGAAAATGGGTATAGAAGGTGTTGATCCAATACCCTACAGCAAAGAAAATGGAAACGAGAATGAACTTGACCAGCAGCCGGGCCCTGAAATGGTAGACGCCCTTGACGGTCACGTTCTCGAGAAAATACGCCTCAGTGGTACTAAGAAATTTCATAAAAAATAAGGGCACCTGTCAAATTTCGCATTCCCCTGCCTGATTTGCTAACTTACTTTTCCATGTGCTATCACAAGCAAGACACGGCCACGATGGAAGAACTGCTGGTCAGGTACGAGAATATTCTCGATGCGGTTCCCTTTGTGCCCACCTATTATGAGAATGGTTTTGATTTTAAGGCTTCGCCAGTCATTACCGCTTCCAAACCGCATTCTTTCCAACTCATGCAATGGGGATTGATCCCCTGGTGGGCCAAAACCGCTGAAGATGCGGCTGATCTGAGGACCAGAACCCTCAATGCCATCAGCGAAGAGATGTTCGAGAAGCCCGCCTTCAAAGACGCCTCGAAGGACGGAAAGCGTTGCCTCATTCCCTGCACCGGATTCTTCGAGTGGCGATGGTTCAAGGGCGGCAAAGTCAAGTACCCCTACTTCATTCATCACCGTACCGAAAAAATCTTTTCTATCGCGGGACTTTGGTCATCGTGGACGGATAAGTCGACCGGAGAAATGCGGGATACGTACACGGTGCTGACCACACGCGCCAACCCCTTGCTCGAGAAGATTCACAACAGCAAGAAGCGCATGCCCGTCATACTGCCCCGTGCCTATGAAAAAGACTGGCTGAATCCCCACCTCACAAGGGAGGATGTGTTTGCCCTTTGTGAACCTATCGATGACCAACAATTGGAAGCGTACACAATCAGCAAACTGATCACCGACCGGAAAACAGACAACAAGGACGTTCCGGAAGTTTGTCGCCGTTTCGACTATCCCGAACTTGCCCTCATGGACGCCTGAGTTTTATTCACCTCCTGCCTCTCGCTCCCCTGGGTACGCTGTTCGCCTCTACGATATAGAACAGCAACTTGACAAACGTGGCATGGAGTGCATTGCGACAGAGGATTTCGTTAAGAACAGGATTCACAAAGGTGTTGCCAAACTTGATGAACGCATCCATCTCGCTGGTTGTCCGCGGCTGACGAACCAGGTATTCCTGAAATTTTTTTCGCCAGCCCTTCTCATTGAATCCAAACCTGGTTTTCAACTCCCGGAAAACCAGGTCAATGTGCATGGGCTCAAAATGGTCGGAGATTAACTGGGGAACCATAAAAGGGAAACGAAATTACTAAATAATTTAG
Source organism: Cyclobacteriaceae bacterium (assembly GCA_041912235.1). Lineage (GTDB taxonomy): Bacteria > Bacteroidota > Bacteroidia > Cytophagales > Cyclobacteriaceae > ELB16-189. The sequence goes on along the minus strand of JAYRNL010000069.1, from coordinate 10,459 downwards.
TAATGCCGTAACCGATTGATTCCCAAGCGGCCACACCTAAAAAGCGTTCCTATTTGACCTTGAATTCCACTCCCATTCGGGCCTGAACTCCCTGCAAGCGCTTCAGTTGCTCCCATTGGGTATACCAGGCATATTGTTCGCCAAGTTCGCGCCGAATCATTGCCTGGCTGAACTCCTCTTCCACATTGCCCATCAGCCGGTCAAGCAAAGGCTTGGGCTGGGGATAAAAGCGCAGCCGGTAATCATCGCCGACGTTGGCCTTCCTTGCGGCAACATCGATCGCGTCGTCAAATCCTCCGAGGATGTCAGCGAGTCCGTTTTCCTTTGCCTGCGCGCCCGTCCATACCCGACCGGACGCAATTTTTTTGAGCGCATCCTGGCTCATGCCCCGGCTTTCGGCTGCCTTACGGGTGAAGGTGTCATAGATCGCATCGGTTTGTCTCTGCCAAATGGCTTTCTCCGCGTCCGTTAGCCGGCGGGTGACGGTCACCAGGTCACCATACTCTCCCGTCTTCACTTCCTCAGAAGTGATTCCAATCTTGTGATCGAGGAAAGCACTTAAATCAAACAAGACACTGAAAACGCCAATCGAGCCCGTAATGGTCGTCGGTTGTGCGACAATCGTATCGCAGGCCATTGCGAGATAATAACCACCTGAGGCCGCATAATCGGACATGGAACAAATGACCGGCTTCTGTTCTGAGGCCAAGACAAGTTCACGCCACATCTGATCGGCAGCCTGAAATACCCCACCGGGAGAATTCACTCGAAGGACAATGGCCTTCACGCGATCGTTGGTTCGTGCTTTCCTAACCAGCTCAACGACCGTAGCTGAACCTACCAGGTTATTATCCGAACGACCGGGAACAATCTCACCATCGGCAACAATCACGGCTATTTCGTTCTTGGATGAGTTGTAGGTCGGAACCGTCTTTTTATACTGTCCATACCGAACAAACGAAATCCGCTCATTGTCGCCCAGGTTTAGCCGGCCGCGCAATTCATCCTTTACCTGGTCATCATACAAGAGACTGTCGACCAGGTTATATTTCGCGGCGCTGCGAGCATCCTGCACCAGCATCTTGTCAGCGACTGATTTCAACTGATCGAGCGGAATATTCCTCGCTTCCGATACTTCGCCAAGCATCCTGCCATAGAGAGAGTTTAAGATTGAATTGAGCTGAAGTTTGTTTTCCTCGCTGAGGTTATCGCGCATAAAGGGTTCAACCGCACTTTTGAAATCGCCCACACGAAAGACTTGCGGATTAACTTCCAGTTTGTCAAAGAGCTTTTTGAAAAACATTACTTCGGTGGCGAGACCATTGAATTCAACCTGGCCTTCCGGGTATAGATAAATCTTGTCAGCCGCAGTAGCCAGATAATACGTCCCTTCGGTAAAGAAGTCAGCATAGGCCACCACCCATTTCCCCGATTCGCGGAATTCCAGGATAGATTCCCGCAATTCACGCAGGGAGGCGATCCCCGTCATGACCATGTTGGCATTGAGGTAAATGCCTTCAATTTTTGGATCTGTTTTCGCGTGACGGATTACCTGCTTGATGCGAAGCAGGCCCAGCGATTGCTCCGCCGCCCCCGGAAACACCTCCGCCACTGGATCATCGAGCTCAAGTTCGGCGATGGGTGCATCCAGGCGCAGGTGCAGAACAGAGTTGTCAGCGACCTGGACCGCCTTTTCGTCGGAAAGCCCGGCAATGAATGCAATGGTGAGGAAGACCAGTAAGGCGAGGGCCACAAGGGTACCCAGGCAGGAAGCGAGGAATGTTTTCAGAAAGTTCATAGTCGATAACTTGCGGGCAAAAGTACCACTTTTACCTTTGGCTATTGATGGAACGTGCTTATCTCCTGTTGGGTTCAAATACCGGTGACCGCGCGTTGCTGATGAGCGCCGCTCGTGTACGCATTGAACTGCTGGTCGGTCGAATTATCAAGATGTCCTCGATCTACGAAACTCAACCGTGGGGAAAGACCGACCAGCCCGCCTTCCTGAATCAGGCCATTGTTGTGGAGACGGCACTCGCGCCCGAACTTTTACTTTTCACCCTCCAGGATATTGAGCGGTCATTGGGAAGGGTCCGAACGGGCAAATGGGAGCCGAGGTCCATGGACATTGACATTTTACTCTACGGTAATGCCACTTTAAACGAGCAGGACCTGGTCATTCCGCATGCAGGCATGGCCGAACGTCGCTTTGTCCTGGTGCCCCTGGCAGAAATTGCCGGTGATGTGGTGCACCCTACATCGGGAAAAACCATCAATCAACTTCTTGGCGAGTGTCCCGATATGCTGAGCGTGGAGAAAATTCCACAATAGCGTTAGTTAACTATTCATCAGATGGACTGTGCCTCGGCCTGGGGCGCAATCTTTTTTACAAGCCCCTGCAGCACTTTACCGGGTCCACACTCGATAAACAGGGTTGCGCCATCTTTCACCATGTTTTGCACAGACTGTGTCCACCGCACCGGGGAAGTCAGCTGGGCAATAAGGTTGGCTTTTATCTCCTTCACCGACGTAGCCGGCAAAGCGTTTACGTTTTGGTAAACGGGGCACGTGGGATCCTGGAAAGGGGTGGCCTCAATAGCTTTGGCCAATTCTTCGCGGGCCGGCTCCATCAGGGGTGAATGAAATGCTCCACCTACCTGCAGCGGCAGCGCACGCTTGGCCCCTGCGGCTTTCATCTTCTCGCAGGCGATGTCGATACCCTTTATTGACCCGGAGATCACGAGCTGACCCGGGCAGTTGTAGTTGGCCGCCACGACGATCTCTTCCTTGATGGAAGCGCAGATTTCCTCCACCTTCAGATCATCCAGCCCAAGGATGGCTGCCATGGTCGAGGGATTCAGCTCGCATGCACGTTGCATGGAGGAGGCCCGCTTGGCAACAAGCCGTAACGCATTCTCAAAGGAAAGGCAGCCGTTGGCCACCAACGATGAAAATTCTCCCAGCGAATGTCCCGCCACCATCTCCGGCGCGAATGAGTTGTTGGTGAGCGCCGCCACCACGGAGTGGATGAAGATGGCCGGTTGCGTGACTTTGGTCTGCTTGAGGTCATCGGCGGTGCCGGTGAACATGATGTCGGTTATACGGAAGCCAAGGATGCCATTGGCCTCTTCAAACAATTGCCTGGCTTTGGGGTTGCTGTCGTAAAGATCTTTGCCCATCCCGGTGAACTGGGCGCCCTGACCGGGAAAAATGTATGCCTTCATGGAAATTCAGATTCGAAGGCAAGATAGCAAGACAAAGGATTTCCGCGCTAACGGATAATCTGTACCCACCCGCGGATGTTCTGCACCCGCCTGGATGGATCGACCACTGTAAAAGTCACCTTGGCGTTGTAATAGTACACGCCGGCAGAGACTTCCGAACCGGTATTGTCACGACCGTCCCAGTCAATGAAGATGCTTCTCTCGGCGCCGGATTCATAGTCAAAGACATGTTTGCCCCAGCGATTGGTGACGACAAATTCAACCTTCTCCACGAAGCGTGCGCATTTCTCCCGCTGTTTGACAATATCGATCGGACCACAGGGACCGTTGCCACTCTCATCGGCCATCTGTCTCGAGCTGAAAGCGCTGAAAAAATCGTTGCAGTTATCTCCGTTTGGCGTGAAGACATTGGGCAATTCGTAATAGGGGCAGTTGTCGAAACAATACTGTTCGCTCAACTCACTTTCATTCCCGGCACGATCCACCGCCGTGATCTTATAACATTTCGCGTACGACGGCAGGTTGGAATCGATGAAGAAGGTGTCCTTCACATTGTCGACGTACAAGGTGAAGGGTTCGCCGACATAGGCGGCTGTATAGATATTATAACTGCGAATATCCAGCCGGCAGGCTTCATCAGCAGGTTTGCGCCAAGTAAGCGTATTGCTGAACACGGTTTGACCGCATGACTGAGTGGAGCGCTGCTCCTCACAAGGCTTTGCTTCAACCGCAAGTTCGGGTTTGCAGGGCGGAATGCTGTCGTTTGGCTGCGCGCAGTTTATCTGTGAGAAGTTCAGCAAGGGCGCCTTCACCCTGGGGTTCCCATAGGTCCCTCTGGTCATAACCCGGTAACAGTACACCTGGTCATCACTTAGCGGCACGCCGTTGTATTGCCCTGAGTCTATATAAAGGAACCTCCCCGAGGTTACGTCAATGCTGTCGATGAGAACCATTTGTGCTTCGGTTGCTCCTTCCGGGCCCCGGTAAATAAGGTGGCGTGGAAAATTCACACTCTGGTTAGACCACGGTGTGTTACCTGCCCAGTTGAGCTCAATCCGCTTGAACTGTGCCTTCGGATCCAGGCGAACGGTGGAGGCAATGGCCGAGGTGTCCACCTCCTGGCCGGTATTGTCAAACAGGATTACCCGGTAATTATAGGTGAGTTCTGTCGTGTTGAGTCCGGTGTCGGTAAATGTGGTGTCGGGAATAGTTCCCGGATGCGTGGTGGAAATCTTCAGATCACCGGTAAACCCTTCGGCGCGAATGACTTTATATTTATAGGGTGGAGGGAATTGCGCTCCATTAATTTGGAATGGCGGTCTCCACCGGACGGTGACCTGGCCGTCCGTTGTGCTGGTCTTATCCACCGTGACATTGGTCAGAATGGGCGCATCAGCAAGAATGATCAGGCACGTATCGCGCGACACATAACTTTCACCTCCTTGGGGGAGCGGAAACTTTGCGACGAGACGATAGCAGTACTTCACACCGGGTGCAAGCCCGCTGTCGGTGTAGGTAGTGGTGGCGATCGGTAGTTCCTTGAGTAGTGTATAACCCAGTGATTCAGGCATACCCACGACGCAATTAGGGGGAGTGAATGGATTTCCTTCAATTCGTCTCCAGACGGTTATGGACTCGGCATTGCTGCAGGCATACGGATTCCAGGTGACTTTCAATCGCCTGGCACCGGCCAACTCAATGTTATTCCATTTGGGCTTGGGTCCCACTACTTTGATGTTCCAGGTCTTGAATTGCACCAGCTTGGCACCTTTGCCTGGCGGAGGGTCATCGGTGATCTTGAATACCACCTGGTAGGGCTGATCCTTTACATGAAGGCAGTTGGTGTTCCAGGTAAAAGTCAGTTTGGCCTGAACCGTTGGTCCGGTGGTCTGCGGTGTGCCGTTGGGTGGAACAAACGTTGCGGGGAAGGGAAACGGCGGATTAATAATCTGAGAGTAGACTTCAATCTTCACCTTATCAAAGTCAGGATCAGTGCCAAAGATGTCCGCGTTGACAACAGTTCCCGCCTCAACGCAAATATCCGGTGGAACGGTAAGCTCCGGTCGTTGATTTTCGCAGTCCTCCACAATGATCTGCATGTCGCGTATCACATAACCCTGGTTGATCCATATGCCCTCAATCTTCCTCCATGACCGGATGATGAAAGCAATGTTGTATTCTCCCGGAGCACCCGGGGCGTCCCAGATCAGGGTTCCGGTGACGGGGTCGATACCAAACGTGGGTGGCCCGTTACCATCTTCATTGGATTGACCGTAAATCAACCCGATTCGATCATAGAATTCCTGGGCATTCGGCGGGCGATAGTTGTTCACGTCCAGATCCCTCTCCTTCTTGGGGATAGTCATTTCGTAGGAAAGGCTGTCGCCGTCCGGGTCATACGCGCCCGGGTTGTGGTACCAGGCAGCGCCGGTGCAGGCCTTGTCGATGGGAGGTACCAAAAGTCGGGGGCTGTTGTCGCAACCCAGGAAAGGGTCGATGTTGATCTGGCTCTCTATATAAAACCGGGTATCGACTGAATTGAACATGTTGAGGATTCCTGCATTGCGGTTAGGCTCCAGGTAGCTGATCACATATCGTCCGATGCCCGCGTAGGTATGCGTCGTGGTAAAGGAGACCGTGCCGATATTAGGTCCCAGGTCAGGTCGTTGGGTATTGTCAATTTCCGGCGTCACCAGAGGCGCCGTACCGTCGCCGAAATCAAGCAAGCCATTGCCAAATTTGATCTCCGATCCCGTGTTGGTATACACGGTGATGGTGATCTTGAAAGTGAGGTTGGTGCAGCTGGTCCTTTCGATGGTGATTTCCCCGGCACGGAGGTGTGTCGCCAGGGCTTCTGTACCCGACATCAACAACAGGACCAGAAGTAATCCCTTAAGAATTCTCAATCGCACAAACATGAATGACCTTAGCCGGTACAAGGAAACCAAAATTACAATATTCAGGTGAACCCTCGTGGAAATCCACAGGGTCTGACATTAAAAACGCAAAAGCGCGACGGATATTACTACCCCCTGGTGGGTAATGGGCGCTCAGCTGAGTTGACGTCGTTCAGCCGGCGACGGGGATGGCATTCCCCAACACCTCCACGACCGGTTTCATCACCACGGTTGATTTGATGGAATTGGAAATGAGGCAATTCGCCTCGGCCTTTTGAAGGATGCGAAGGGTGCGCTCACGGTCTTTTTCGTCCCGGATGGTCACCACCGGAAACAGGTGTACCTCTGTCATCAAAAACTTGCCATCGCGTTGTTCAAGCTTGCCTTTCGAGCCGCACTGAAAGGAGACGAACTCCAGTTTCGAATTATCGGCGATCGCCAGGAAGGTGGTCATCAGGCAGCTGCTGACGGCCGCGGTGAACAGGTGCTCGGGCGACCAGATGCCGGGAATTCCCTTTGGAAACTCGGGAGGTGTGGCCACTTCAATACAGCCTGCGGACGGTGCCACGGCGTTCAGCTCAGGTGAACACATCATGCCCTTGCGGTCGTGGCTCCACGCGATGTTTACTTCATAAAAATGTGAGTCCATGGTTACGGTAGTTTTAGTCGACGCTGAAGTTTTTGCCAGTTGCCGGCGTTGTATACCTTTCGGTATCCGTTGGCATCCAGCAGATTCTTGGCATACCAGCTCTTTGATCCGTCGGTGCAGGTGACGATGATGGGCTGCTGCTTGCCGTTGAACCGATGGAGATTGTGCCTGAGTTTCTCAACCGGGATGTTGACCGCCCCGGCAATCCGGGCCTCGCCAAATTCGGCAGGCGTTCGCACATCAATGATGATGGCTCCCTCCTGGACGAGCTGGGCATAATTGACTCGCGGGGCGATGCCAAACAGTTGCTTCAGTGACTTTACCATGAATTGTTAAGTTACAAAAGTTACCAATAAAGGGCGACGCCGCAGGCCATACGCGCTGCAAAAATATCGGACCTGCAGGTCCCCTGGCGCTGATATTTGTCAGGCTTGGGGAAAATTTTAGGCAACCGGCCCGGCACCGTCCATAAAACGTATGCCCATTCATCGGGCAGCTTTCACTACCTTGTCTCCATGCGCGTCATTGGAGAAATACAGCACCCGGCCTGCAAGATCACGCTGTTCCACTGGAACAACCGGTACCTGATCAAACTGGAACAGGACTACCTCGAGCAGACCTATAAAGTGCAGGAGTACGACATAGCCACGGAAGACGACGTGCGGCGAATGATAAACGAAGATTTTATTGCAGCTGCCCTTCATCAGTTTGAGGCCATGCGGCAAAACCTCCGCAATGCCCTAAGCAAAATCTGATGTGCCCAAAGTTTATAACTTTGCCCCCCGCCTGGTAAAGGAACATGGAAATCCTCGAGGAAAAGAAGAACAAGAACATCGGCTATAAGCCCATCCTGGAAGGCATTCCCGATTGGCCGGTTTACCAGCTGAGCAAGAACCGCAAGGAGTTCCTGGAGGAGGTCACCCAAAAAGCGATTGAACAAATCCGCATCCTGCGGCCTTCTCGAAAACAACTGCTGGACGAACTGGAGACCACCGTATTCCGCGAGCAGAACCGTATCAAACGCAATCGCTGGCGCGTCGACCCCAAAGACGACTCGAAATTCTGGTCCAGAATAAAGAATGAACTGGTTGAATTAAGTCACAAGCCCGCGGAGGAGACCGGGAACCGGGAGGAAGAACTGCTCTACGAGATCGTTCACCGGTACGCCAAGGAAATCTCAGGCACGTTCAAACCCAGCTCCTACCGGTTTGCCCGTGAAGTCACGAAGTTCTGGTTTCGCCGTCTCCTCAATGGAGCCCGGGTGAAGAAGTTCGGCGCAATTTTCCGCAGCCAGTACACGCTACAGGACAAGATTCATATCGTTGGCAAAGTGAAGATGCTGCGGCGCCTGGCCAGGAAGGGCACGGTGGTTATGGTGCCTACCCATTTCAGCAACCTCGACAGCATTCTCATTGGATGGGTGATCCACTCCCTCGGACTGCCCGCCTTCATATACGGCGCGGGATTGAACTTGTTCAACATATCCATCTTCGCCTACTTCATGAACAGCCTTGGCGCTTACAAGGTGGACCGCCGCAAGAAGAACCTGCCCTACCTCGAAACGCTGAAGATGTACTCCAACCTGGCCATTCAAAAAGGAGCGCACAGCCTTTTCTTTCCAGGAGGCACGCGGTCGCGCTCGGGGAAAATTGAGCAGCAGCTTAAGCTGGGTTTGCTCAGCACGGCGGTGGAAGCTCAACGCAACCTTTACTTGTCCAGCGATGCCCCGGATACACGGAAGATTTTCGTCGTGCCCGTGACGCTGAACTATCATTTTGTGCTCGAAGCGCCGGACCTGATCGAAGACTACCTCCAGGTGAAGGGCCAGGACCGGTATTTCGCCGAAGAAGACAACTACGGCACGCTGCCTTTGCTCAAATTCCTTTTTAAATTCTTTACCAAGGGCTCCAACATTTCGGTTTCGATCGGTCCCGGGCTCGATGTGATGGGAAACTTTGTCGATGATGAAGGCAATAGCGTTGACGCCAATGGGCGCGTTATCAACACCCGTGAGTATTTCATGACAGCGGGCGCCGTATCTGTCGACAAGCAGCGTGAAAATGAATACACGCGCATGCTGGCGAGCCGTATTGTCACCGAATATCACCGCATCAACCGCGTCTTCGCCAGTCATCTCGTGGCCTTTGTCGCATTCGAAATGTGGCTGCAAAAAAATCCCCGACTGGATTTGTTTGGCTTCCTCCGGCTGCCGGAAGAGGAACTGGAAATTTCCTACGAAGAGTTCCGCGAAACATTCAAGAAAGTACGCAAGGAAATCTACCGGATGGTGGATGACGGCAAAGTGCACATTGCCACCCACCTGAAGGGTGACGCCGACATCGTCATTCGTCGCGGACTGGAGAACGTAGGGATCTTCCACCTCAAGCGCCCGCTTCTCAGAAACAAACAAGGCAATATTGTTACCCAGGACCTGAAGGTTCTCTACTACTACCACAACCGGCTCGCGGGGTATGATCTCGAGAAGTTTGTCGGATAAACCGGTTGGCGTCGTCGGCGCCGGAAACTTCGGTACCGTCATTGCCAATTTCCTCGCCCGGCACCGCGAAGTGCTCCTTTACGCCCGCGATGAAAAGGCTGTCAAGCGCATGGAAGAGACCCACGAGAATCGCGGGTACAAACTCAACAAGCGCATCCATCCCACCAATGACCTCGCCCAGGTAGCCCGGGAATGTGATGTGATCTTCCCCATTGTCCCGTCTGCCCACTTCCGCGACATGATGAAGAAACTGGGGCCTCACCTCCATCCCTATCACATTCTTATTCATGGCACAAAAGGGTTTGACATCACCTTGCCCAAGGGCGAGACCATAGAGACCGTGCAGATGCTCAGCCGCCAGCAGGTGAAGACCATGAGCGAAGTGATCCGCGAAGAAAGCGTGGTGGTCCGTGTCGGATGCCTTGCCGGTCCCAACCTCTCTAAGGAACTTGCCCAACGGCAGCCCAGCGCCACAGTCGTGGCCAGTCCTTTCCAGGAGGTGACACAGGCCGGCAAGCGGCTGCTACGGAACAATCGCTTTCAGGTTTATGAAAACATGGACCTCGTGGGAGTTGAGATGGCCGGCGTGCTGAAGAATATTATTGCCATCGCCTCCGGGTGCCTGAGCGGATTGGGATACGGTGAAAATGCGAAAGGATTGCTCATCAGCCGGGGCGCCGTGGAGATGGTCTACCTGGGCCGCATCCTCGGAGGCAATACAAAAGCATTTCTCGGCGTGGCGGGCATCGGCGATCTGGTGGCCACCTGCAACAGCCCCACAAGCCGCAACTTTACAGTGGGCTATGAACTGGCCAAAGGGAAGTCCCTCGACCAGGTCCTCGCCGGTATGGAAGAAGTGGCCGAGGGTATCAATGCGGTCCGTATCGTCAAGAAGTGCGCGGACTACTACAAAGCACGTCCGCTGATTACCGACACATTATATAAGGTACTTTTTGAGGGTATGACCGTGCAAGAGGCCCTGGATTATCTCATGAGGTATCCGCTCAACGTCGAGATCGACTTCGTATAGTCTTCATGCGGCTGGGAATCGTCACCTGTGGCAAGTGCCGTGATCTCATCCCGGACGAGCGTGCCCTGTTGCCGCTGCTTGCCCAACAGGGAATTCAAGGCATACCCGTCGTGTGGAATGATCCCCTGGTGGATTGGAAGGCCTTCGACACCCTCCTCGTTC
>JAYRNL010000068.1:0-33707 GCA_041912235.1 Cyclobacteriaceae bacterium | reverse complement strand
TTGGTTGGTTTTTATTTTGGCGGTTTTGATCTGCGTACCGCTTCGCACGCTGACGTGGCGGCGGGCAACATATTGATCTTGGAATTAAACGGCTGTGGGGCTGAGCCAGCCCATATCTATCAACCAGGGTACTCGTTGCTGGCCGCCCTTCGTGTATTATTCCGTCATTGGCATGATATTTACCGCGTGAGCAGTGAGAATCATGCACGCGGCGTACCGTACATTCCCTTTAAAGAGGCACGCTCTATTTATCGTCGGTTTAAATCCTTGACCGCCGTATGAATTATCTCTGGGTATTTTTCCTGGGATTCATCTTTAGTTACATCGGTTCTATTCCTCCGGGCACCCTGAACGTGACGGTGCTGCAATTGACTCTTCAGCGCCAGGTAGACATTGCATTCCGATTTGCTATTGCGGTGTCAATCATCGAGTATCCTTACGCATGGATTGGGGTGCAGTTTGAATATTACATCTCCCGATCGCCCGTGATCCTGGAGAACTTTCAATTGATAGCGGCACTGGTGATGACCTTGTTGGGCATTAGTAACCTCCTTCCTGGCCGACCGCCCACCGGGCTCGCCCTGAAGTTTCAGGAGAGCGGTTTCCGGCGAGGAATCATTCTCAGTATCCTCAACCCCATGGCCATTCCCTATTGGATGGGGTTCACTGCCTACCTGAAAGTACAAGGATGGATCGACTTGAGTACGGTGGGACTTCTTCACAGCTACGTCTTTGGAACAGCCGTCGGCACCATGGCACTGCTGGCCACTCTCATCTTCTTTGCGCAGCGCCTTGCCCCTTATGTGCAGGGAAGCAGATGGCTGAAGATTATCCCGGGACTGGTGTTGCTTGGACTTGGCCTGTTTGCCTGGTACAAATACTTCTCTTGAACAGTTACCGGGGGTACCTCCAGCAATCAACCAAATGATCGTTGATGAGACCGCAAGCCTGGAGGTGGGCATAGATGACGGTGCTCCCGACAAACTTGAATCCTCGTTTGATCAAATCAGCACTGAGGGCATCCGATTCCCTGGATGTCGCCGGAAGTTTGTCACGTCGCTTCCACTTGTTGAGTTTGGTCTTGCCGTTGACAAAACCCCAGATGTATTTGTCAAATGAACCAAATTCCTTTTGCACTTCAAGGAATCGCCTGGCGTTGTTCACGGCCGCCTGAACTTTAAGCCGATTACGCACAATGCCCGGATCCTTCAGAATCTTCTCGATGCGGCTTTGGGTGAATCGGGCCACTTTCTCCGGGTCAAAGTCTGCAAAATTCTTCCGGTAGCCTGGGCGCTTATGAAGAATTGTCGACCAACTTAATCCGGCCTGCGCGCCTTCAAGGATTAGAAACTCAAAATGAATACGGTCGTCGTGGACAGGGACTCCCCATTCCTCGTCGTGATAGCGAATGTAAGTTTCTGTAGAGAGGCACCAGGGGCACCGTATTTTGTCGTCCATAGCGCAAGGAAGTGAATTTACGTATTTGAAGCCAACCCCCTATCTTGAGTGAAAATCCAGTCCTATGAAGACCCTTATTATACTTCTTTGCGCAAGCCTGCTTGCGACGACTACATTGGCGCAAGACATCGATCCTGAAAAGAAATTGAGCGAACTGGGATTGACCCTGCCGGCGGTCTCAAAGCCGGTTGCGAATTATGTGAAAGCAGTGAGGGTGGGCAATCTCGTTTTCCTGGCGGGCCATACCTCAGCCGCTAACGGCAAGCTGGGCAAGGAACTGACCATCGAACAGGGGTACGAAGCGGCCAAACAAGCGGGCCTGAGTTTGCTAGCTTCCCTGAAGGCTGAGATCGGCGATTTGAAAAAGGTCAAGCGTTTCGTCAAGGTATTGGGAATGGTGAATTGCACTGAAACATTCACGGATCAGCCCAAAGTGGTCAATGGATTCTCGGATTTGATGGTAGCCGTATTCGGAGAACGGGGTAAACATGCCCGGTCGGCGGTTGGTATGTATGCGCTGCCCGCTAATGCCGCGGTTGAAATTGAAATGATTGTTGAAATTGAAAACTGATCCGGCTCCACTACACTATATCAAGCTTGAGGTTGGGTGTCCTGCGGATTATACGGACATCCTGATTGCGGAACTGGCTGAGGCGGGCTTCGGCATGTTTATGGAAACAGCGTCCGGGTTTGAAGCCGATGCGGAAGAGGGCACCGTGGATGAGGCCTTGATGGAATCAATCCGATCAAAATATGCCCACCTCACTCCCTTTGATTTTCATATTTCGTCGGTCAAGAAGGAGAACTGGAATGAATTGTGGGAGAAGAACCTCACCCCCGTTGTTGTTGAAGATCAGTTGATCGTGCGGGCCGAGTTTCACCGACCGGACAAAACTTATCCATACGAAATCATCATTACGCCCAAGATGTCATTTGGAACGGGGCATCATCCCACGACCTATCTTATGTTGAAGGCGCAATTGAACATCGTACACTCCGGAAAACGGGTGATGGACGCTGGCTGCGGGACGGCCATTCTTTCGATTATGGCATCCAAGCGTGGCGCCAGCCTTGTCGAAGCGTTCGATATTGATGAGTGGAGCATGAGCAATGGCGAAGAGAATGTGAAGTTGAACGGGTGCGCAAACATTCGCCTTCGGAAAGGCACCATAAACAGCTTCAGCTGGCCTGGCCAATTTGATATTATTCTTGCCAACATCAACCGAAATATTCTTTTGGCTGAGCTGTCATCCTACGCGGCTTGCCTCATGCCGGGAGGGATTTTGCAACTGAGCGGCTTCTATGAAAAGGATGTGCGCGACCTGGTGGAAGCCTCTTCCAGGGTTGGTCTCGAATACGCTTCGCAGGATACGCGTGAACAATGGGCTACGCTGCAGTTGCGAAAGTCCTATTGAAAAAGCCTGCCTGATAGCATAACCAAACCGGATTGTCCGTTTAAATGACTGGAACTCAATCCGATATTTTTTCCGAATTTCAGGTTTTGGTCTCGTGAGAAGGATATTCTTTTTACTGTGCATAGTCACCCCCGGCACACTTTGGGCCCAGGCTCAGGCGTCGGGTGGATACAAGCTTGCTTTCCAGGACAGCGTGCGGGTGATGATGGAAACCGGCCAAAACACGGAGACATCCATGGTGGGGGGGACGTTCGCCACGGCCTGGCACAAATTGAACCTTGATCAGCAAGACATGATCATGAGGCAGGCGGATATTCTTCGTCGCCGGAAGTACAAACCCTTCCCTTTTTTGGCAGATTATTATGGGGCTATTGCTTTTGCCGTCGAGCGGGAAGGGGCCGACTCCGAAAAACTAAATTCCTACCTCCGCGTGGCGGGAAAAGTGATTGACAAGGAAAAGCAGCCAGGCATCTTCAGCTTCTTTCATTATGCGCGGGACTATTTTGAGTACCATGCCTTTCATTATGAGCGTAGTTTCAGGCTGCATGCTGAGCCGGAAAACTACTCCTTTGAATACATCGAGGAAGCGCCGCCAGCACCTCCGGATACAGCCCAGGCGACTGACGCGTTCAAGCAATGGGACAACACCACTCCGTCTCAGGATAACAATACGGTATGGCAGGAGGATACGGTCAAACAGGAAGCTGTCATGCCTTCGTGGATGACGGTGAATCCTCAACCTTCGCTCCTGGGTCCGGTGATGAAAATGGAGGGTGTCACCTTCACCTTCTCTACAGCGTATGATTCAGCATCCCTGCGAAATACGCGAGGATCTCTCTCGATGCGTGACGGCACGTTCGTGGGCGAGCGGGGCACGTTCGGCTGGGATCCCGCCGGGCTGTCGGGCGACAGCGTGAACTTCGAATTCAAGGAATATAATTTCAATGTTGACCGGCCTCAGGTGAAAGCGGAGCATGGCCGTCTCCGGTATGCCGGCAGGGTGGCAAACCGGGTGGATGGCATCTTTGAATTCAAAAGCGTGAAGCATAAAGACAAGGCGAGCGCCAGTTATCCGCGATTCATGTCGTTCATGGCCAAAGTCAATATTGTGGGCCTTAGCAATGAAAGGATGAGGTACACAGGCGGGCTCGCCCTCCAAGGAAGGAAGATGTACAGTACATCGGTTAGCGGTGATTATGCGCGTCTGGAAGCCCGGGGAGAGGAGGGTCCAAAGTTCATCGCGTTGTCCAGGCAATTTGAATTCAAGGATGATTCCCTCATTACAGCGAAACAGGCGATGATTCAGCTCTATCAGGACAACGACTCCATATTTCACCCGGCGGTCCAGGTACGATACGATTATGGTAAGGAGCAACTATCACTTGAGCGGGGCGCTGGTCAACTTCGTGACGCCCCGTTTTCTTCTTCTTTCTTCAATGTTGACTTCAGTGCCGATCAGCTCCGGTGGGACCTGCGCTCAGACAGCATGAACATACGTACCCTTGGAGGTAACAACCAGGCCGCGATGATCATCGAGTCAAAAGATTATTATCATCCCGATGATTATCTCCTGCTCAGCGGAAGGGGTTTTACGTTCCATCCACTGGCTGTAGTGGTTAACTATGCAAACAAAAACGGCATTAGGGAGTTTTACGTCGGCGATGTTGCCGCTGCCTTTAACCTGAAATACGACGAGTCACGGATGGCCATGACGTTTCTTTCCCAGAAGGGAATGATCAATTATAATGCTCAATCCGGCCTGATTAAGGTCAAGGAGAAAGCGTTTCACATGGTGGAAGCCAGGAAGGGGCTGGCGGATTACGACAACCTGAAAATTCATTCCATATCCGATAAGGCAGCCAATGCCACGGTGAACTTTCCAGGCCGCCGTATGACGGTACGCGGTGTGGATGAAGTCAATGTGAGTGATTCATTGAATGTTCTCCTGAAACCGGACAGCAGCGTTATTACCATTCTTCAAAACCGCGACATTAAGTTCGATGGAAAAATCACGGCGGGGAATTTTGAGATCAATGGCAAGGACTTCACATTCAAATACGACAGTTTTTTCATCAACCTAAATAAGATCGATTCGATCAGGTTCTACGTCACGGAGAAGAATGCAAAAGGCCAGACCGTTCGGCGAAGGGTAAACAATGCAATGGTAGGAGCCGACTCAACCGCAATGGCCGAAGGGGGGATGTCTGCCGGGGGACATTCGTCAGGGACACTATTTATCAACATGCCGGACAACAAGTCGGGCAAGAACAAGGTGCCGCACTATCCCCGGCTCGATGCCACGGCTGGAGGCGTTATTTACTTTGACCGAAGCGAAATCCTGGGGGGGGCTTACGACCGGTCGGTATTCTTTGTCGTTCCGCCTTTTCGGCTGGACAGCCTGAATGACGCCGATCCGGGGTCCATCCATTTTGATGGCACCTTCGTCTCCAGTGGCATGTTCCCCGGCTTCAAGGAGCAGCTTCACACCATGACCGACAAGTCGCTGGGCTTTACCCATAATATTCCATCGCAGGGATACCCCTTGTTCAAGTCCGATGGGAAGGTGTACGGGAACATCAACCTTGATAATTCCGGCATTCGCGTGCGAGGAAAGATTGACTACCTCGCCGCTTCCGTGCAATCTCCTGATTTCATTTTTTATCCGGATTCTGTAGTAGCCCGGGGAAAAGCAGGAGAGATCAAAGAGAAGCAATTCGGCAATGTGTGGTTCCCGCAGGCAACCTTGCCTGAATTTGAATTGAAATGGAAGCACCGGCAAGACCGGTTTCAATTGAAGAACAAGAAGGGACCATTCACGCTTTACAATTCTACCGCCCAGCTCGACGGAACGCTGGTTGTCTCAAAGACCGGGGTCAGTGGCACTGGTACACTTATTACGCGTGGTTCGGAGTCCGTTTCCAAGGAACTTTTCTTTTCAGCAAAGGACTTCTCGGCGCGGCACGCAAAATTCCAGGTGAAGACGACGAACCCCGAAAAACCTGCTCTTCAAGGCGAGGATATCCGGTTGAAGTTCAATCTGGAAAAAAACTTTGCCGAGATCAGCCCGGAAATTGAAGGAGTGGCGGCCATCGAATTTCCTTACGCTCAGTTCAAGACATCGATCCCCACGGCACGATGGGACCTCACTACGCAAAAGATTACCATGACCAAACCGGCTGATGTGTCAATTGAGAACTCGTATTTCTATACGACCCGCGATGACCTTGATTCGCTGGCTTTCAATGCCGAGCAGGCGGAGTATGACATCAAACAACAGACGATGCGGGTTAAAGGAATTCCCTACATCACGGTGGCAGACGCCCGCATCACGCCAGAAAACAACGAAGTCCTGATACTGGAAAATGCCCGTATTGGTCAGTTGAAAAACACAACCATTGTTCTCGACACCCTCAATGGCTACCACCGGATGATCAATGGGGTAGTGGACATCATATCGCGCAAGGAGTTCACCGGGTACGCCACCTACCAGTACATCAATTCGGTAAATGACACCTTTGCGATCAAGATGGAGAACTTCAGGCTTGAACCTGTCCAAGAAGCCACAACCAGCAAACACGACAAAACACATCCCCGCTTGCATACCGTCGCCAGCGGTACGGTTCCGGACCAAATGAAGATGATTCTGGCTCCCCGGATTTTCTACAAGGGCGATATGGTGATGTATGCCAACAAACCCGCTTTGCAGCTGAATGGATTTGCCAAACTGGATCTGAAGCGAATCAAGAACTACGACACGTGGCTTCGATATGCTCAGAGCGGAGATGAGAAGGACGTTTATCTGGATTTTGACCACGCAGAGAAGGAGGATGGCGGCAAGCCCGATGCCGGACTTCACTTTGCCTCTGACAATAGCCTCTACGTAACATTTGTAAGCGACAAGAAATCGGCCGATGACGATGATTTCTTTGTTCCAGGAGGGTCATTGTTCTTCGACAAAGAGAGCGGTGAATTCCGGATTGAAGACCGGAACAAGGCGGCTGGCGAAAAACTTTCCGGAAAAGTGTTCAGCTACAACGAAGAAAAGCAGGAAGTTCGCTTTGAAGGCCCGGTTAGTTTTTTCAGGGACTCAAGGGAGTTCAACCTGGTCGCTTCGGTAATAGGCACCGGTAGCCTGGCTACCAACGATGTGCGGGCCAATTCATTTGTCATGGCCAAGATCAACATTCCACCGCAGATCATACAGGCTATGGCAATTGATCTGCAGAACATTATCAAAAATGAAAATGTGCCTGAAGGTCTTGGCGATCAAACGGAATTACTGTACAAGATCGCAGACATTGTCGGGGAGCGAATGGTGAAGGACTTCGAGCAGCGCTCGCTGCAGGGCCATGTGTCATTGACTACACTGCCGCCGTTGGTGATGCCCATGGTGTTCTCCAATGTCAATCTCAAGTGGTCACAGAAGCATAAGTCTTTTTACAGCGATGGCCCCTTGGGACTGAGTCACTTGCTGAAGATGGATGTCAACGGAGGCTTTGAGGGCTTTATGGAGATCCGTAGAAATGAAGATGGTACACCGGTCTTTCATGTCTTTCTGAAGGGCTCGCCAGACTCGTGGTATTACTTCGGCTTTGAAGACAATCGGCTAATGATTCAATCTTCGAATGGTGCATTCAATGACCTGGTAGCAAAGAAGACCAATGCGGCCAAGGCCAAGTTGGGAGAGCTGGTATTTATTCCGGGCAGCGAAGAGGAGACCCTCGAATTTATCAACCGCTTCCGAAAGCAGTACTATGGCATCGAAGCACCGTATGACCTGACTGCGGCCTCCGAACGGAAAAAGGACAAGAAGAAAGGGGAGAAGGCGGATGATGGGTTTCAGCCATAATTCAATGGATTTGAGGCTATACCGGCCATTATTAGCCAAATTTTCAAGAAATTTGAGGGTTTGAAGGCCGCGGGAGGCCCTTTTTGCTTGCTAAATCCTCGTTTTTTACCCATTTTAGGGGCCTCTTTTAACCCAAACAAAACACTCTATGAAACAAATCAATGCTTACAAAAAGAGTTTGATGGTGATGGTGTTCTCGTTCTTTGTCGCGACGGGAGCTTTTGCACAATTCTCGATCGGTGCGGAATTGGCGCTGCCTATGGGAACGCCGTTCTCCGATGGATTTAACATGGGCTTTGGTGGATCGGTTAACTATCAGGGTGCCATCAATGACAACCTGAGCTGGGTAGGTTATGCAGGGTACCAGACTTATGGTGCCAAGAACCTTCCTTCGGGTTACTCCGCTAGCTTCAGCATGATTCCTATTCAGGCTGGTGTACGCTACTACTTCACGGAGAGTGGCGCCGGTTTCTATGGTGAATTTGACCTGGGCATGTTCTTCGCAAGTGCAAGTGCAAGCGGCGGTGGACTCAGCGCAAGCTCAAGCGACAGCAAATTCGGTTTCACTCCGGCCATTGGTTATCGCATTAGCTCTTTTGACATTGGCGCTCGCTATAACCTCATCTCGGACGCCAATAACCTGGCATTCCGCATTGCCTATGTGCTCGGAAGCAAGTAATTGTTTAGTCGGATAAAAATAAATGGCCACCCAAAAGGTGGCCATTTTTTTTCGCTTGAATCTTGTCTTCACCGCACTTTTCCCCAGCCACCTCCACCCGGAGTATGAATGATAAGTCGATCACCAGGCTCAACGGAAGTACTCGTCACACCCGGTAGAATTTCCTCACCATCTTTTTTCCTAATTAGGATATGCATCCCCTGCTTACCCGAACTGCCGCCATTCATCCCATAGGGTTTTTCTACGCGGTGCTGCGTCAGCAAGTTTACTTCAAGTGATTTGAGAAATTCGACCTCCCGGGTTACGCCATTGCCCCCTTTCCATTTTCCTTTTCCACCCGAATTCAGCCTTACTTCAAACCGAAGGAGGCGCACCGGATATCGGAATTCAAGAATCTCCGGGTCCGTGATTCGGGTATTGGTCATGTGCTGGTGAACGGCGTCAGTGCCATCAAAACCCTCACCGGCTCCGGTACCTCCGCAGATTGTTTCGTAATATCCGAACTCGTTGTTGCCGAAGAGGAAATTATTCATGGTTCCCTGGCTGCAGGCGGAAAGACCAAAAGCTTTAAGGAGCGTGTCGGTAAGCCGTTGACTAACCTCGGTGTTTCCCCCAACGACGGCCGGCCAGGGATATCTTGAAAAATCAGGACTCAGTAATCCTGTGGGCAGAATCATAGTTACATGTTCCAGCAGGCCTTCGTTCATCGGAAGCGGACGATTGATGAGAAGTCTCAACGAATACAAGACAACACTCTGAACAATTGCCTTGGTGGCATTTAGGTTGCCAGGATGAACATCGGCGGTGCCCGTAAAGTCAATGGTGAGGTTTGATCCTTTATTCCGGATGGCCACGACCAACGCCGAGCCGTCATCGAGAAGTTCGGTAGCCGTGTAGACTTTTCGGCCTAATTGCCTGATGCGCGCGGACAAAAGTGAAGCAGCATATTGACGCAAGGCCTTCATTTGTCCTTCTACAACTCTGCGCCCGTATTTCTTGCATAACAATTGAAGTTCGCGCGCTCCCAGGTTGACCGACGCAAGGGCACCGTTCAGGTCGGCCAGATTTTCTTGAAGGGCTCGCGTTGGAAAACGCGCGGTAGTGAGAATTCGGGTGATCGAATCCCATTGTGGCTGTCCCTTCCTCACCAAGTGGGTGGGGGCGATGATCACTCCCTCTTCGTCAAGCTGTTTTGCGCCGGCAGGCATCGAGCCTGGTTTCGCCCCTCCGATTTCAGCATGGTGAGCACGATTGGCGACAAACCCTACTAACTTCTTGTTATGGAAGACCGGTTTGATCAGTGTCACATCGGGAAGGTGGGATCCTCCAAAAGCCGGATGATTCGTTATGATTACGTCACCGTCCTCCATGCGAATCGCCTTTTGCGCCTCCCTGACGCATACGCCCATACTGCCCAGATGAACGGGGATGTGAGGGGCGTTGACCACCAGGAATCCATCGGCATCCAGCAAGGCACAGGAAAAGTCAAGACGTTCCTTGATGTTGACTGAAAAGGAAGTGCGCTGAAGCAACGCGCCCATTTCCTGGGCAAGTGCGGTGAACCGATTGGTAAACAACTCGAGTTCACCCGCCTGTGAATGTCGGATAGCCTTCGCCGATGTTCGTAGCTTTTTGGTGAGCAGCGCATTACCGGATTGATCCAGCATCCATTTCCATCCGGGATCTATCCGGGTGGTTGAATTGCCACTGACTACAAGTGCGGGTCCGGATATCGCAGCGCCGGCTTTTAGCATTTCCCATCGAAAGATCGGGCACTTCTTCGGCTTACCCTGGACGATCGTCCATTTTTCACTAACCGGTATTGGCTTGTGTGGTTCAACCTTTCTCTTTTCAGAAGTAAATGGTTTTTCACCCACTTGGCAGATAACCCGGATCAATTCAACTTCAATTTCCCGTTCTGTCCAATGGCCGTAAATTGACTCGTATCGCTGCCGAAACAAACCGGAAACCGAATCACCACGGCTGTATTCCAACTCGATAGGACTATCCTGACCAACGAAACGAAGAAACAGGAGGTTTGCTTTCCTGTGGATTTGACCGGGTGAGTGTCCTTCCAGCACAAGACGATCGCTTGCCTTCTTGTATAATTCATCAAGATCGCTCTCCAGTTCCTTTTGATACTGGGCCCACGGTTTCAAGACCAGCTTCTCTTCAAATCGTTCGATGGAGGCATGCCCAATCCCATGCGCGCTCAACAAACCGGCATCATACGGTACCAGGATTCGTTTCATGCCAAGAATGTCAGCCAGCGCACATGCATGCTGTCCGCCGGCTCCTCCGAAGCTGAGTAAGGCAAAATCAACGGGGTTGTGCCCCTGTTGTACGGAGATCCTTCGGATAGCTTCGGCCATTTTCTCATTGGCGATCTGAAGCAAGGACTCCAGCACCGAAGTCGCGCTGACGTTTCTGACCTTTCCTTTGCGCATCTTCTTCACAAGCTGTTGCAGCGCTCGTTGAGAAGCCTTGGGTTGAAGCGGGATGGCAAACTGGTCCGGATCGATTCTCCCCAACAAGAGATTTACATCGGTAATCGTGAGGGGTCCGCCCGCACCGTAACAGGCTGGTCCAGGGCTGGCCCCGGCACTGTGCGGACCAACCGTGAGGCGGTGGCCATCAAAATCACAGATGGACCCTCCGCCGGCTGCGATAGTCTCGATAGCCAGGGAAGGAGAAAGTATGCTATAACTTCCCACCTGAGATTCAAAGCGGTAGTCATACCGCCTATTGAACATTGACACGTCTGTGCTGGTGCCTCCCATATCGAAGGCAAGGATTTTATCCACGTTGGAATGCCGGGCCTGATGGGCAGCGCCCACGACCCCTCCTGCCGGTCCACTCAAAAGGCTATCCTTGGGAAAGAAAGAATCAGCACGCACAAGACTGCCGCTGCTTGTCATGATCCAGAGTCGCGCGTTGGAAAGGCCTTTGCGTATACCTGACACATACCGATAGATGATCGGGTCGAGATACGCGTTGACCACGGTCGTCTCCGCCCGGTTAAGAAGCTTGATCTGGCCTGACAATTCATGAGCGCAGGAGACAAATTCAAATCCTGCCTTCCGAAGGGCGGCCGCAATAACCTTTTCATGGAGAGGATTCCTGTAGGCGTTCAACAGGGCAATGGCGACTGACTCGACGCGTTTCCTTTTCAACGCCCGAATCAATTCATCGATTTCGGCTTGCTGCACAGATTTCAGCACCTGGCCGGAGGCATCAATGCGTTCATCAACTTCTATTACGTGTTGATAAAGCGGAGGCACCTTTTTCACCCGAAGGGCAAACAAGTCTGGCCGTTGCTGATTGCCAATTACCAGGAGATCCTTGAATCCGCGGGTGACCAGAAATGCGGTTTCTGCACCTTTCTTCTCGAGAATGGCGTTGGTGCCCCGCGTCGAGCCCAATTTGATTTCCATCGGAGGGAATGAGCCTTGTAGTGGCGTATGGGTGAGCAACCTCGCCGCGAGGACGGGAACTTCCTCGTTCGTTGTTAGTTCAACGAAGCTGTTTATGGCCATTGGCGGCAGGGCCTGACTTAATTGAATGTGGTTCGTCTTGAAGTCAACTCCCACAATCTTTGCCCGATGTGGAGTGCCAACCAACCGCAACTGGAAACCATTGAAGATATCCTTTTCAACAGGCCAGGCGATGTCGACCTGGATGCATCGCTTGTTCAGTTGGCGAACTACCCGTCCCCGGAGTACACTGCTGCTTAGAAGTTTGAGCCGGTGTTTGATGCCATTCGGATCCTGTGCGATGCAATCCGTAAAAGTGCCACCGGTGTCAATCCAGATTTGCCAAGATCCGTGATTCGGGTTTGAAGGAGAGGCGGTACTCAGGCGGGTCAGGGTTGTGGCATCGATAAGACTACGGAACGCTTTGACATGCGGATCCCAATCGCGTGGCTGAACTCTTGGGAGCCGTCGGGGTGCAGGCGAAAGAATGGATGGGTAAACAACAACGAATCGGTGCCAATGGCCTGCAAGTTATCGCCTGCGGTACCGGCGCTGGCTCCCGCCACATAGGCTTCAATGAGCTTTTCTTCGATCTCTTTTAGCGTCGATTCGTCCGGGGAAAGAGAATAAATGATTACACCACGTGACGAGGCCAAGGAATCAATGGAGGTTTTGTTGATCAGGTGGGGGTCAATCTTCTCCACATCACGCATGATCGCTGAGGCAAAGGATAACGCAGCCTCCTGAAGTTCGGGTTCGGTCACCCGGCGGATATCCTGGGTCGACATGCCCTCTTTCAACTTCTCGCGTTCCTCCTGGCTGAGTTTGCCGCCGCAGCCCCAAAGCAGAACAGCAGCAATAAGGAAAACAGGCTTCATGGCAGGCGTATTTGTTGGAAGTCAAATTTACTGGCAAAACGTGCAGGCTGTACACTCCTAGCGATTTTTCTAACTTTGCCCGCGTTTTGACGGTATGATTGAAAAGCTCGAAGAAATAAGCCACCGGTTTGAGGAAGTCGGCCAGCTCCTGGGTCAGCCTGATGTGGTAAAGGACATCAAGAAGTTTACCCAATTAAGCAAGGAGTATCGTGACCTGGAAAAGGTGGTGGTCAAGTACAGGGCTTATCGCGCCATTTTGGACGGGCAGGATCATGCCAAAGACGTGCTGGAGACTGAGAAGGATGCTGAATTGCGCGAGTTGGCCAAGATGGAACTTGATGAATTGGCGCCGCGGCGCGAGCAAATGGAAGCCGAGATCAAAGAGCTCTTGATGCCAAAGGACCCCAACGATGATCGGAATTGCATCCTGGAAATCCGTGCCGGAACAGGCGGAGACGAGGCCGCTATTTTTGCCGGTGACCTCTGGCGGATGTACCAGCGGTTTTGTGACCGGAAGGGACTGAAGATGACCGTAATGGACGTCACAGAGGGTTCGGCCGGCGGGTACAAGGAAGTCATTTCCCTGGTAGAGGGCCAGGGGGCTTTTGGTATTTTCAAGTTTGAATCCGGAGTGCACCGGGTTCAGCGCGTTCCGGAAACAGAGCAGCAGGGAAGGGTGCACACGAGCGCGGCTTCTGTGGTCGTGCTTCCTGAGGCTGAAGAGGTGGATGTGGTGATCAACCCCGCCGACCTCGAGTACCAAACGGCCCGAAGCAGCGGTGCCGGTGGTCAGAATGTTAACAAGGTGGAAACCAAGGTTCAGCTGACGCATAAACCGTCGGGTATCGTCATTACCTGCCAGGTGGAGCGCTCGCAACATGCCAACCGGGAACGTGCCCTGCAGATGCTTCGGACCAAACTCTATGAGTTGGAAGTGGAGAAGCAGAATGCAGAAATCGGAGCGAGTCGCCGGTCACAGGTGAGAAGCGGCGATAGATCGGAGAAGATCAGGACATACAACTACCCGCAAAGCCGCGTCACTGACCACCGCATCGGGTTTACGCAACACAATCTCCCGGCCATCATGAACGGCGAGATCGATGATTTCATTGAGCAACTGAAATTGGCCGAAACGGCAGAAAAGATGCTCGAGAACAAATAGGACTTTACTTCTTGTCTTCCTCGTCAGCAAGTCTCTCTTGCTCGTCGAGTATCTTCTGGATCAATGCCTGCTGTTGTTCATTGATCGTATTGTCCAGCTTCGCCTGTTTCTTCATGAACCGAAACATGGCGTTCTTCTTGATTTCGTAGGCGATGAAGACGGTGTAGCGCTTCTCTTTGTCGTTGTAGTATTTCTTCTCCCCGACTTTTCTCAGGTCCGCCAGGTCAGTATCCATCACCTGACGGGCCAAACTTTGAAATTTTTCGGCCACGTCGGCGCCTCGTTCATTTTCAGTTTGACCCATGTAATTGTCGGCCACCTGCTTCATGGTGGTATTTACCTGGCCTGCCAGCATGGTCTTGGCATCCATGTCGGCCTTGCCACGAGCAATGTTTTCAGACGAACTTTCTCCTTTTCCGGAGGCACGGAAGAAGCGGTTGTTGGACTCGTAGGCATTACCGGAAAATGGCTCATTAACGCGCTTTCCGTAAGGATTGGAAGCACATCCGGCAAACACAAGGGCGATGAAATAAAGGGCAATCTGCTTCATGGTTGGTTCATTGACGAAACTAAAATTACCAAAACTGTGCCAATCGCTCAGCCGACGCTGCCATGCGGATTCTCCATCGAAAGGCCCATTTCCATTGTATGTCGAAGTGTGTAACACCGGATCGGGCAAGAATGCTCGTCCAATCGTCATAAATGAAAGCACGTCGAACCGACAGTGGGGCATCGTAACGAACCATGGATGACCTGGAAAACCACCGCGTCAGCATGCGGATTGAGTGATAGGCAAGCCAATGCCTGTGGATGTCGTTGATGAGCAAACCAATTCTTGCTTGGCGCACGAGTTGTCCAAACAGCTGACTCAATACTTCATCATCGAAATGATGAAAGAACAAGGTGCCGGCTATGATGTCATAGGAACGACGGGAGAATTCTTCGGAAAGCACATTCAATTGTTCAAATCGGATTTCCGGATATTCCTTGCAATGTGTTCGGGCAAATTCAATAATGTTGGGATTGGCATCTATGCCGGTCAGCTCGAGGGAAATCTTCTCCCGGCGACCGAATTTAGCCACTTGACGCAGCAGTTCACCGCTACCACAACCGAGGTCGGCGATTGAGATGGGCCTCTTGGGGTCAGCAGCCCTTCGAATCGCGAATTTGAGCGCCCCCAACGTGACCGAATTGCCCCCTAGCCACCGGTTGATTACGTCCAGTTCGCGCAGCGTTTGTTCGACCACTTGTCCGGAACACACCAGATTGTCCATGATTTCCGGATCGGTGGACCGCTTTGATAGATCAGGATTATATGCCATCGTTTACCGCTACGGTGAGCAACGTACTTTCAAGTGTCAGGCCGGGACCGAAAGCAAAACTCAGGATTCGCTTCCCATGATCTGCTGCCTGAAGCTCCTGGCCCAGCCGATGCAGCACAAACAATACCGTAGGGGAAGACATGTTTCCATACTGACGCAAAACTTCATAGGCATATTTGTTTTGGCTGCGGTTCAATCCCAATTCGGATTCGATCGCCTCGAGGATCTTCTTGCCTCCCGGATGAATGGCAAAGAAATCTACCGCCGTGATATCCCGCGCAATTTTCGCCAACAACGAACGCGTGAGACTGCGAATCCCCGTTCGGATGATGTCGGGTACGTAGGAGGAGAGCCGCATCTCAAAGCCCAGATCACCAACGGTCCACGTCATGTCGTGTTCTCCTTCCATCGCAAGCTCACAATGAAATTCCTCCAACTTGAAGTTGATTTTGTTGCGCGGATGGGCTTCGACCAGCACAGCCGCAGCACCATCGCCAAAAAGTGCGTTGGCCAGAAGGTTGTCTTCGGTATTTTCCTTTTGAAAATGAAGGCTGCAAAGTTCAGCGCAGACAATCAGCGTTTTGTTGGAGTCGCGGAGCATACAGGCTGCATGGGCCAGCTTGAGGGCATTGAATGCCGCGTAGCAGCCCATGAAATTGATGCTGGTGCGCTCAACAGAGGAATTCAATCCCAGGGCTTTCACCAGATCAATGTCCAACCCGGGCGCATACATTCCGGTGCAACTGACCACGATGA
The DNA here is from genome assembly GCA_041912235.1 of Cyclobacteriaceae bacterium. Taxonomy (GTDB): domain Bacteria; phylum Bacteroidota; class Bacteroidia; order Cytophagales; family Cyclobacteriaceae; genus ELB16-189. The sequence continues at coordinate 17,715 of JAYRNL010000068.1, read as the reverse complement.
GATGGGTGATCTGGTCCTTGCGTAACCCGGGAAGAGCCTCGAGGCAGCGGTGAGCCGCATCAAGGCTGAGCGACAGGGCATGTCGGCGATAAATTTCCAGGCGTCGTCGTGTGGACGGAAAAGGCTCGAGGTCGGTCGTGTTCTCGAAGAACTGAAAGCCCCCCGTTCGGCCATAGTCTTCAATAACTGACCACCGGGTGTCGATTCCGCTGGCGCGAAAAAGTGCGCGGAGCTTTCGGGCATCGTCTTCGGCCAATCCCATGGCACGAACCATGAAGTCGGCAATGGCGGACTGCTGAAGTTTGTGCGGCGGGTTTGCCGTGGTGATGGAGGTGATGAAGCTCACAGGGTCAAGGTAAAAACAATTATCTTGATGAACATTCCGGTATGCAATTGAGATCCACCCTTCTTCACCTCAGAATTCCTTTTTCTTATTTCCTGCTCCCCATTTTCTTGTTCGCCGTTGCCGTTTCCCCTAACCTGATACTTCATCGGCTGACCTGGATTTTTGTTATCCTTCATTTGATGATCTACCCTGCCAGTAATGGCTACAATAGCTATTTCGATAAAGATGAAGGAAGTATTGGCGGACTCAGAAATCCTCCACCGGTTTCGAGTCAATTGTATTGGGTGTCCCTGGCCCTGGATACGGTCGCCATCATTTTGGGATGGATTGAAGTTTCGGCTGACTTTGCCATAATGCTGTTTGTGTATGGCCTGGCATCCAAAGCCTATAGTCATCCATCCATCCGACTCAAGAAGTATCCCATCATAGGATGGGTGGTCACGGGATTTTTCCAGGGCTTCTTTACATTCATGGCCTGCTACCTGGGCCTGAATAGTTTTCAACTGGAGAATATGTGGCAACCGCAAGCGCTTGTTCCAGCCGGTCTCACCAGCCTTATGCTCTGGGCTAATTATCCGATGACTCAGGTTTATCAACATAAGGAGGATGCCCTTCATGGCGACAGAACACTGAGTTATGTGCTGGGAATTCGCGGGACGTTCTGGTTTGCGGCAGCTTTTTTTGGATTGTCTACCCTCGGCTTTGGGCTGTACCTGGACAACTACTACTCTTCAAGGCAGTGGTTGGCCTTTCTGATGGCGATGACACCAGTTGTTATTTTCTTCTTCTTGTGGTTCAGGAGCGTGTGGTATGATCCAACCAAGGCAGACTATTCAAACACGATGCGGCTCAATGTTCTATCCGCCTCCTGCCTGGTAATTTATTTTGCCTGGTTGCTGTTCGACACGCGCAATGTCGGCCGCTACCTGTTTGATTGATCAGCCTACCTGGGCACCTGCGCGTTCGAGCAACTGCTTGGTGGCCTGCACCCCCTCCTGCTCAGTGAGCTTGTTGCCCTCATATTCAATCCCGATATAGCCACGGTACCCGGCATCTTTGACGATTTTCAGCATCCGGACATAATCCGTTTCGACACAATTGCCGCTTGCATCAAAGTTGTGTGATTTTGCGCTCACCGCTTTGGCGAAGGGCATCATTTCTGTAACACCCTGGTAGCGATCATACCACGTTCCGTTGCCCAGGTCAAAATTTCCAAAGTCAGGGAGTGTGCCGCAGTTACTCATATTCACCGACTTGATGACCTTGGATAGCCACGAGCCATTGGAAGAGTAACCGCCATGATTTTCCACAATGACGTTAAGACCGGCCTTTTTTCCGTATTCACTCAGTCTGCCAAGGCCATCAACGCCGGCAGCAGCAACCTCCTCGGGAGTACCTTTTCCTGCACAGTTCACCCGAATGGAATGACAGCCCAGAAAATTGGCGGCGTCCACCCATTTGTAATGATTCTCAACGGAGGTTTTACGACGGGTATCATTCGTGTCAGCCAGTTCGCCCTCATCATCACACATGATCAGCAGGCTCTTAACGTCCTGGTCTTTGCACCGGTTGTTCAAATCCTTCAGATAGGCCATGTCCTTGGCCTTTCCATTGAAGAACCGGTTCACGTATTCAACGGCTCCGATGTCGAAATCACGGCGGGCTTTCACCGGAAAGTCAAGGTTGGTCAGTTGTCCTGCTTTCAGGGCGCGATTAAAGGACCATTCGGCCAGTGAAATTTTGAAGAACAAGGGAGAGGCCGCATGAGTGGAGCGGGAGATGGTCAAGAGTCCAGCCGACAGGGCACTGATCCGAGAAAGAAAATTCCGCCGATTGAGCATTGTCGAGTTTGAAGGGTTTTTCATTGAATCCATTAAGGTTAGGCAAGATAGGCATCAGAAGGGCTGCCCGTGTGTCAATTTCATCAGGCGGTACGCTAGGGGTTGTAAATGGCTGGCCATAGATACGGCAAGCCGCGAGGCCCATTCACCGCCGAAAAGATGCTGGATCGTGCGGCCTGCCCTTAGCCGGAAAGCAAATTGCCGCCTCCAGGCTTGGGCATAGTCCAGCTCAAGTTGAGCGCGGGAATACCCGGGATGCGCATTATACCGGATGACATGTTCACTGAGAATTTTGGCCGAATGGATGGCCATGGCCATACCATTGCCGCACAGCGGTGTAATCATTCCGGCCGCATCCCCACACATGAGAACATGACCGTCCATCGGTGACTTCACTTCGAAACTTATCTCATTGACAGTTTCCGGTTTGTCGAAAAGGAAGGTTGCGTTTTCGAAGATTTCTTTAAGAAATGAATTTCGACAGAGGACGGCCTTCTCCAGGTCTTGAAGATTTTTGTACGTCCGGACATTGCTCCGGTGCGTGAGGTAGCAAAGATTGACAACCTCGTCCTCAACCTGACTGATGCCGCAATAGCCGCCACTGAAATTGTGAAGGGAAATCAGGTCATGTGGAAGACCCGGCAATCGCAGGTGATACTTCACTCCAACATAGGGAGAGTGACGCGATACAAACGCCCGGCTAAGATTATTGTCAAGCCGTGAACGCTTGCCATGTGCGCCTATTACAACATCCGCTTCGATTGATTCCCGCGTGGTGGTGACCTGGAACACATCGCGATCCAATTGAATTTGAATAACCTCCGTTTGCGGTAATGTGCGAACGCCACGCTTTTGTGCCAGTTGAAACAAAAAATGGTCAAACGCATATCGACTGACACCAAATCCACCCAAATCAAGCGCCAGGTCGGCGCGTTGACCATTCGTCGATGTGAGCCGGAAGCGGTTGATCTGTGCAGGATTAAGGGATTCAGGGTATGCGCCCAGCGACTTCAGATAGGGAATGACTTCATTCGATACATACTCACCACAGACGCGGTGAAAAGGATAAGTATTCTTTTCAACGAGTGTGCAGTTCAGTCCGGCTTGCTGCAAATGAAGTGAAGCCGTCAGTCCCGCAAGTCCGCCGCCAACAATAAGAACGCGCTTTGGCGCCATGGATGCAAGGTAGAGAATTGAAGGAGCGAACCCTTCAGATTTGACTGAACAAGACCAATTTCGTTTTGATGATCTTGCCCTCCCGGAGGAATTCGAGCTTCAACTTTTTGCCTGGATGAAGGTCGAGCGCGGTATTCAGCATGTTAAGATTGAATTCGGAAACCGAAATGCCATTGATGGTAATCAGTTCGTCGCCCACCTGGATGCCGGCAAGATCGCCGCTGGAGCCCTTCCGCACATCCGCCACCTCAAAATTTCTCAGTCTGACCCCCTTGGCTTTGAAGGTCATTCCACTCAGGTTATAGTTGAACGCGCGGCCAAAGGCCATGTTCTTTTTCAAATACATTTTCCCCATCGGGAAGTTGAAGACCACGCTGAAGCGACGGAGCAACTCACCGCCCATGGCACCATTGCGAAAGACGTCTTTAACGTCGACGGAGTCGGGAAATCCATAATCACCCGGGTCGGGGAAATTGGCCACCACCTGATCGAGTTTGTATTTGCCGAACTGAATCGAATTAATGCGACCGATCTTGCCATTGATTTCTCCGGCCAGTCCGCGCCCAATGAGGCTGGTTATATGTTTTTCCGGTACGGTAATCCTGGGGTCTGATGAGGTTTCAAGAATCAGTCCATGGCTTGCTCCTGTATCGACCAGCAATTTCGCGTCGATGGTAGCACCGGTTTGCATAGTAATAGGTACCTGGATATACGGCTTGGTGTCTTCAATGCGGATGTTGAACTCCACATATTTCTTCTTGGGCTTATAGAATTCTGGCGAAATAATGGTGAGCTGACGGCTGGCGTAATCAATTTCCACCACGAAGCGGCTGAAGACTTCATAGCCCAGGATTCCCTGGACATCGGTACCGAGATAGTTGCGAAGTTCCAGGTAGTCTTCTTCGAGCACCAGCATGGCATGACCCTGGCCGTGAATTCCAGGCATGTCGAGCATGACATCGTTGGTCACGTAAGCCTGGACAAGTTTTTCACCACCTGGGCCAGCTACCGTGAACCGGCGGGAATAGGAGAGATTTAAAATGTCACTGAACGCTTTCTCGGTAAGAATCGTAGTGCGTACGCCGGTGTCCAGTATAAATTTCAACGGAAGCTGCCCATTGATTACCACCGGCACCACCACAAGATTGTTTACGACTTCAATAGGAAACTGTACGCGATGTTGACCCGGCTTCAGGTGAAACCCAAGTTGGGCCAGACCGTGCGTCGGGAGACAAAGGATGACCAATAAGACCAGCCGGGGAAAAGACATACCGGATGAGGGCACTGGCTAAAACTATTGAAAAAAAAGATACCGTTAAATTCCTTAAACGGTAACTACCCCTAGCGCGGTGAGCAATTTCGAAGAACTTTCTTCAACAATCAGGTATCGGAGGTTAGTCGGGTGCAGAAACCCTTTTTCTGACATCAACTTCATCTGGTTCACCAGGGGAGAGAAAAAGTTGGCCACATTGAGAAGGCCTACGGGCTGGTCGATCAGGCCGAGTTGCCGCCAGGTAAGAATCTCGGCCAATTCGTCCAGTGTTCCCCAGCCGCCGGGCAGGGCCAAAAAAACGTCCGCCATGTCGGCCATTCGCTTCTTCCGCTCGTGCATGGAGCGGACAATTATGAGTTCAGAAAGCCCGCTGTGACCGACTTCGCGATTCACCAGGAAATCCGGGATGACCCCTGCCACCCGGCCACCGTTTTCGAGCACGGTGTCGGCGAGGATACCCATCAGGCCTATATTCCCCCCGCCATAAATTAATGTGTGACCTCCGCCGGCGAGCAACCGACCCGTCTCGCGCGTTGCTTCCGCGTATACGCTATCCGTTCCTGAGCTGGAACCGCAAAAAACGCATACATTCATGACCTGAAAAGGTCAGTGTTTAATGTCGTGCTCGTTGTTGCTGACGGTCTTGTTGGGGAAGATCCAAACAGAAACAATGGCCAGAACAAAAAGAGCGATCACTACGCCGAAAACTATCATAGGTCGGATAATATTTGTGCCAAATAACGCCTCTTTTCGTAATTCGTGCAAACTTAAAACTTAACGGCGTCAATTGCCGTTAGGTGATAACTTCCGGATTCCTCATGAAACGCATATCCCTCGTACTTGGCCTGGTTGTAGTTGTGGTGACGGCAGTGGCGCTGGTCTGGTGGTTCAACACCAAATCGTACAGTCCCGAAAACAGTGTGGTCTTCCAGGAAGGCGACCTGCGTATCACCATCACCTATAACCGACCTTACAAGAAGGGAAGGGTGATCTTCGGAGGCCTCGTGCCCTACGGCAAAACGTGGAGGACCGGGGCAAATGAAGCCACTGTCTTCGAAACGAACCAGGACCTTCGCCTTGACGGGAAGACGCTCCCAAAAGGGAAGTACTCCCTATGGACAGTCCCTAACGAAACGCAATGGCAAGTCATTTTCAATACCACCATCCCCCCCTGGGGTATCGATGTGATGAAGGATGGCCAGGCCGCCAGGGATCCCGATGCTTCGGAAGTCATTACAGAAGTTTCCGTGATGAACTCCCCAAAGGAAATTGAGCAGTTCACCATCACCATTGAAAAAACGGGTGATGCCTTGGAACTTGTAATGATGTGGGACCGTACGCTGGTTGCGGTGCCCATCACGCCTAGTGGGCAATAACCTGAATCACTGTCCTCCTTTTCTCGGGAATGGCTTCCACCACGGCTTTTCCGGAACTGGCCAGCCGGCCATGACTTATGCCTTGCCTGATGAGCGCCTCGGTGATGGCTTGCGCCTGTCGTAAAGTCCTGTCGTTGTGAAATCTTGTGTGTATGACCAGCGAGTCGCGGGTTGCCGTTGTCGCTGAATCCAGTTGATAGGTTACGGGAATTCGGGTGGTGTCGTAGGCAACCTCCGTCAAATCGGCATTTGACCTTACTGTATCCTGCTCAAATCCATACAAGGTTACCTCGATGCCAAATGAACGTTCCGCATTGCCCTGGATTAACCGGGTGAGTCGGCTGAGTTCCAATTCGGAACCCGCTTTCAGTGAGGCGCTGGATGTCTCAAATTCGATGGAAGTCAGGTCGAGCAGAGTACCCGGGGCAACTTTTTCCATCGTGAAGGCCATTCGCTCTATCATGGGGTTACCGTCACGGCGAAGGTCAATCACCTTGGAATGAAATGTGTAATGCTCGTCAGCCGGCTCCACCACCAACTGATACAAGGACCCGTAGTTGAGGTATAAGAGAAACGATCCGTCAGTAGCCGGCTGGGTCATGGAAAGTTTGTGCTGATCCTCAAGTCGGTATACGGTTACAAAGATTGACGCAGGATCGGGCACGCCCGAAACTGTTCCTTCCAATCGCAAAGTGCCCTTTGGCCTGACTTCGGAAGGGAATAAATATTCCACCAGTTCATTGCTTCGCTGGCCGGGGGCATCCTTCAGCAGGTACATTCCTGCCGAAGTGGAACTCACAAAGACGTCATCTCCCGCAGTGTTGGCAAAGTCAAGAGGAAGTGGCCTGCTCCACACGCCGTCCGTGAAGCGGGTGTAGTAAAGGTCCATCCCGCCTTTGTTGGGCTGCAGACGGTCTGAGGAAAAAACAAGCATCTCGCTGTCTCCCATGATCCGGGGAGACTGTGAATTCCCGGTATTAATGTAATTCGGCAGTTCCACGGGGCTGTCCCATTGCCCGTTGGCTTTCTTCTTCATGACAAGAATTCGACATCCGGAAGCACTGGTAAGATCCATCTTCTGGCATCGCATGTAGTAAAATGAAGTTCCATCCAATGAAATCGAAGGACAAGCCTCGTTCTCCCGCGAGTTGACGGGAAGAAGCATGTTCAAGGGCTCCTCCCACACCAATCCTTTCAATTTGCTTGAATACAGGTCAAACCCACCCATGCCGTTGGATTTCATGTTGGCCAGGTAGAGTGTTCTTCCGTCTGGACTCAATCCAAAACCCTTCAAGAAGTTCAGTTTGTGGCCAATTGTGCGAGGCAAGACCGATGGATCTTTCCAGTTTACACCCTGTCGGGTCGTGTAAGTGAGTACGAGTTCATGATCCTCACCCAGGTCGGAGATGTAAACCATGGAATTGCCGTCCAGGCTGATGAAGGGCGCATAGTTATTGATGGCCGGGTGGTTTATGTTGGCCGGCAACTTCCGGGTCGCGGCTTGGCCAAATGTCATCAATGTCTGGGCACCCAGGCAGCCAAGGAGGATTGCGATCTTCATCATTTTCTAAAATTAGAAAACCATAGGGAGGGCAGGAATCGTTTCCGGTTGAATTTTAGCCTCAAAGTTTTGAAGCGCATGAAAAAAATGAAGTAGATTGGGTCAATGATTCAGGTAATTCCATCGATTGCTATTCGTAAAGGGAAAGTTGTCAAAATGCGGAAGGGTGATCCTGCCAGCGAAAAGGCCTATGACGAAAATCCGCTCGACCTCTCCAAGCGATTTGAATCGCACGGGATTGAAGTCATTCACCTGGTCGACCTGGATGGCGCTGAAAAAGGCAGCCCGCGCAATTTTCATGTAGTTGAGCTTATTGCCAATCATACCGACCTCAAAATTGATTTTACCGGTGGAATCAGCACGGATGGGGACATTACGAGCGCCTATGAGCATGGAGCCGACTACATCACAGCCTCCAGTATCGCCGTAACTAACCCTGAGCTCTTTGCATCCTGGATTGTATCGTTTGGTCGTGAGAAGATTACGCTCAGCGCGGATGTGACAGACGCGAAAACCAAGCAGGTGGCCTTTCGGGGCTGGCAGAAGAAGTCCGATCTGAATCTGTTCGACCATTTGCAGTTCTTCTACGAACGAGGCCTCAAGTATGCCAAGTGCACGGATATCTCCCGCGACGGCACCATGGAGGGTCCTGACTTTGCCTTCTATCAGGATATCATGAATCGCTTTCCCGATTTGAAAGTGCTGGCCAGCGGGGGTGTGCGAACCACTGACGATATCAAGAGACTCAATGAGATGGGAGTATTTGCGGTGATCTTCGGCAAATCCTATTATGAGGGCCAAATGAACCTCAAAGAACTCGAACAGTTCTTCGTCAAATCCTGAATTTTTCTTCGCTTTTCATTAGTCTTGTCCCGCCAATTTGCCTTGGGGTGATTTTTGCCTTTTCTCCCCGCCAGATTCAATGAAGGGAGCTCAGCAACATAACGAACGGCCGGATTCCACCGGGTTCACACACATCCAGGTTATTGGTGCGCGTGAACACAACCTGAAAGACATCACGGTCTCCATACCCCGAAACAAACTGGTGGTGGTCACGGGAATCAGCGGCAGCGGCAAATCCTCGCTCGCCTTCGATACTATTTATGCGGAAGGTCAACGTCGCTACATGGAGAGTTTCTCCGCTTACGCCCGAAGCTTTATCGGCAATCTCGAACGCCCCGATGTGGATAAAATCAACGGATTAAGCCCGGTGATTTCCATAGAACAAAAGACAACATCCAGAAATCCCCGCTCAACGGTGGGTACGGTGACAGAAATCTACGACTTCATGCGCTTGCTTTTCGCACGGGCCGGAGAAGCCTACTCCTACCTCAGCGGCAAGAAGATGATTCGTCAATCCGAAGAGCAGATTCTGGAGGGAATCTTCCAGCATTTTCCGATGAAGAAGCTCACCCTTCTGGCCCCCGTGGTACGCGGAAGAAAAGGCCACTACCGGGAACTATTTGTCCAGATTCGGAAGAGTGGATTTGCCAAGGTACGTATTGATGGTGAGTTGCAGGAAATTACCGCCAAGATGCAGGTGGACCGGTACAAGATTCATGATATTGAAATAGTGATCGACCGGATTGTGGCCGATCAAAAGGATCGTTACCGGATTTCACAATCCGTGACACGTTCCCTGAAAGAAGGCAAGGGGGTGATGATGCTGCTGGAAGAAAACGGGAAGGTTCACCACTTCTCCAAGTTTCTCATGGACCCAACCACGGGCCTTTCCTATGATGAACCTGCTCCAAATCTCTTTTCCTTCAACAGCCCTTACGGGGCCTGCCCAACCTGCAATGGGCTTGGCGTGATTGAGGAAATCACGGAAGAATCGGTGATACCTGACAAGAAACTGAGCATTTTGCGCGGAGGCATACTGCCCCTCGGTGAGTACAGGGATATCTGGATTTTCAAAAAGGTAGAGGCTATTCTCAAGCGAAATAAGCTGTCGTTATCTACGCCCATCAAGGATATTCCCCGCGAAGTGATCAAGATACTGCTGTATGGCGATGATGTGCCGGTGGCCGTTCCATCCGTAAAGTATCCCGGAACGGAGTGGAACACCAAATTCGAGGGAATTATCAGTTTTCTTGAAAAGATGCGTGAAGACGCCTCCGAATGGGCCAAAAACTGGATGGAGGAATTCATGACCACCCGGGTCTGCCCGGAGTGCCAGGGTGCCCGGCTCAAGAAAGAGTCCCTCCACTTTCGGATTGATGGAAAGAACATAGCGGAGCTCGCTCTGCTGGATATCCTTGAACTCAAATCCTGGTTTGAGAACTTGGAAGACAGGTTGTCGGACAAGCAGCGGATCATTGCCGCGGAAGTTCTCAAGGAAATCAGGAAGCGGATCAATTTTCTGGTCGATGTAGGACTTGACTACCTCGACTTGAACAGACCCCTTCGCACACTCAGCGGCGGCGAAGCTCAGCGAATCCGACTGGCCACACAAATCGGCACGCAACTGGTCGGTGTATTGTACATCTTGGACGAACCCAGTATCGGTCTTCATGCGCGTGATAATGCCAAACTCATCAATGCCCTGAAGAATCTTCGCGATCTCGGTAACTCCGTGGTGGTCGTTGAGCACGACAAGGAAATGATGCTGGAGTCAGATTATATCGTTGACATCGGTCCGGGAGCGGGTCGCCATGGGGGGAGAGTTGTAGCCGCCGGAACTCCAGAAGAATTTCTCAGGAATAACAGCATCACAGCCGGCTACCTTAACGGCCAACGAAATATCCCTTACAAGAAAGAGAAAAGAACAGGCAACGGACATGAACTTAACCTCCGCCAGGCAACAGGGAACAACCTGAAGAAGGTGGATCTCACCCTGCCACTGGGGACTTTTATTTGCGTTACCGGCGTTTCCGGAAGCGGTAAGTCAACCCTTATTCACGAAACACTGTTCCCCATTCTCAACAAACACGTTTACCAATCGCGGACAGAGCCTCTTCCGTACAAAGCAATAACGGGCCTTGAGCATATTGACAAGGTCATCGAAGTAGACCAATCGCCCATCGGCAGGACACCCCGGTCTAACCCCGCCACGTACACGGGCGTGTTCACTGACATACGCGATTTATTTGCCCAGATGCCGGAGGCAAAAATCCGCGGATACAAACCGGGTCGGTTCTCTTTTAATGTAAAGGGTGGCCGATGCGAAACTTGTGAAGGTGCGGGACTCCGGTTAATTGAAATGGAATTTCTTCCGGATGTGTATGTGCACTGTGAGACATGCAAAGGTAAGCGCTATAACCGGGAGACATTGGAGGTGCGGTTCAAGGGCAAGTCCATTTCCGATGTGCTGGACATGACCGTGGAGGAAGCGGTAACCTTCTTTGAAAACCAACCCCGGATCCTGCGGAAAATTGAAACACTGAATGAAGTGGGCCTGGGATATATATCGCTGGGCCAACACGCCACGACCTTGTCCGGCGGCGAGGCTCAACGCGTGAAATTGGCGACGGAACTTTCCAAACGAGACACCGGGAAAACCCTGTATATCCTGGACGAACCTACCACGGGTCTTCACTTTCAGGACATTGCCCACCTGCTCGAGGTGCTTCAGAAGCTGGTCGACAAAGGAAACACCGTGCTGGTAATTGAACATAACCTCGATGTTATTAAGTCCGCGGATCACGTAGTTGACCTCGGGCCAGAAGGAGGCGCGAAGGGAGGGAGGATCATTGCTACCGGTACCCCCCACGAAGTTTCCGGGAACCCGGCCAGCTATACGGGCCGGTTTCTCAAGATGGAACTCCGGAAGACCTGACCACTCATCCTCGAAGAAGCGAAGGCAACAGCAGCTATTCCTACCTTTGTGGCGAATGGTAAGCCGAGTAAACAAACCGCGGTTATATTGGACGCTCCAGGTGGGCGGCTGGACACTGTATGCGTTCATTCAGATTTTTTTCAGCGCCATTGCTTCGGATAGCCCTGGAATAAGTTCCCAGCGCGCCATCTTTCTCACGTATGAAGCAATTTTTGGACTGCTGATCACGCACGCCTTCCGAGGCCTGATCATCAAATGGAAATGGTTAAACCTGGACATGACCCTGTTTCTGCCCCGCATAATCGGAAGTGTCTTTGTTCTCGGGTTGGTCATGTACATCTTGAGGATGCCGATTTCTGTTCCGCTGGGACTTTATAGCTGGGAAATTGCCTCTGACCCGGGGACCATTCTTGGATTGACCACGGTGTACGCAGTCATCTTCTTCATCTGGTCCGTTCTCTATTTCGTATACAACTACTTCGAGCGATACAATACATCACTGAAGTTGGAGGCCTCGGCAAGGGAGATTGAACTGAACAACCTGAAATCTCAGCTTAACCCTCATTTCATTTTCAATGCCCTGAATGGCATCCGGGCGCTGGTTGATGAAAACCCGGAAAAATCAAAGGAAGCCATCAACATGCTGGCGAGCCTGCTTCGCAGTTCCCTGCAGACCGGTAAGCGGGAGTTGACCAAATTCGACGATGAGCTGAAAATTGTGAAAGACTACCTGGGCCTGGAGACTATCCGGTTTGAGGAACGGTTAAAGACCAATTTTGATATCGATCCTGAATCGAAAGACTTCCTGGTGCCTCCGCTGATGATTCAGACATTGGTTGAAAACGGCATTAAACATGGTGTGGCCAAGCTGACGGCCGGCGGAATCATCGAAATGCAGACCCGGGTGCACGATGATCGGCTAATGATCCGCATCCGCAACAGTGGCCACTATGTCAATGGGGCGGCGCCGGGAGGCGGGCTTGGTCTTGAAAACACCCGGCAACGGCTGAAATTGATTTATGGCGGGGACGCTTCTTTTAGAATTCTTCCCGAAAGCGATAGTTTTGTGCTCACGGAAATTGAAATTCCCCATTTGCGCTGAGTTGAACGAATATGAAAGCATTGATAATTGATGACGAGCGGCTGGCACGAAAGGAGCTGATCAAGCTTCTTGAGGAGCACCCGACAATCGAGGTGGCGGGGGAAGCCCAAAACGCAGATGAGGCGGAACAGATGATCAACGAGCTCAATCCCGATGTGCTCTTCCTGGACATCCAGATGCCGGGCCGAACAGGGTTTCAACTGCTGGAGTCACTTGATACGGTGCCGCTGGTCGTCTTTACTACGGCCTATGATGAGTTTGCCCTTAAGGCTTTTGAGATCAATGCGCTCGATTACCTGCTGAAACCAATCACCGCCGAGCGGTTGTCGGAAGCTGTGCACAAGATTCAGGAGAAGGAGCGAATACGGTCCGGCCGCCCGCGCGACCAGAAACTGGGCTTGGAGGATCAGGTGTTTGTGAAGGATGGCGAGCGATGCTGGTTTGTGAGCTTGGCCAACATCAGGCTTTTCGAATCGGATGGAAATTATATCAAGGTGTACTTTGATGCCAACCGGCCCATGATTCACAAATCACTCAACGCACTGGATGAAAAACTTGACGAGCGGGCGTTCTTCCGTGCCAGCCGTAAACACATCATCAACCTGAGTTGGGTAGAAGGAATTGAGCCCTGGTTCAACGGAGGACTTATGGTGAAGTTGCGGGGCGGCGACAAAGTTGAAGTAAGCCGGAGACAAGCCGCCAAGTTCAAGGATATGATGAGCCTTTGAGCGCCTGCTAACGGAGCACCAAATCCACTAACTCATTCTCCACATTCCAATCCCGGGCCAGCCGGATCATGGCCGTGGCCTCCATCTCGGTAACGTATCCCTTCAGGTTATTTGATTCCCACACCATGTGGATCAATTCAACTCGCTTATTGCGGGGATAATCGCCAATGATATCGTTCAAGAAGGCTCGTGCGCGTTCGAAAGAAGTCACCTGATCCTTCTCAATGAACTCAATAGCCCATGCCAGTTCCTCCCGGGCATCGAGTCGCCCGGCCGCCGCATCCAGATCGACCTTTTCCTGCTCATCCAGGCCATGGTAGTGAAAAATCACAGCCTTCAACAGCAGGTAAACGCGTTTCTCTTCAGAAGTCATTGGCTCAAGTTCGCAAAAATATTCTGCCCGGATCAAGTCAAACCATGAGGTCCTCGGTAATTTGATCGGCCAACAGCTTTCCACGTCGCGACAAGTGAAGAAAATTGCCTGACGAGACCAGTAACCCCTGGTCAATATACCTTGAGATAGTGACCTTATGTCGCACCATCAGGTCTTCCTGCAAATGGGTTTGAAGCCAGGTCAAATCGCATCCCCACCGGGTGCGGAGCCTGGTGAGAAGGTACTCGTTGATCCGGTTTTCCCGGGTCAATAGCTCAGACTCGGCAGGCACCCTACCTTCCGTTATCGCCCTTACATAATTGGCGTTGTTGCGAATGTTAAAGTACCGACGGTCACCGTCGTAAGAATGTGCACTGGGACCGATGCCCAGGTATGGTTGTTGCAACCAATAGCTGCTGTTGTGATGACTGTGCATCCCGGGAAGGCAGAAATTTGAAATCTCATAGTGTTCATATCCCGAATCTTCAAGCAGATTCTGCATCAGTTCAAACTGCTCCGCCACAGACTCCTCTTCAGCCGGTATGATTTTTTTTCTTTTTAACCAATTTCCAAAAACAGTCCGCTCCTCCAGGGTGAGTGCGTACATCGAAATATGAGCGGGCCTGTATACCAGCGCATGTTGAATTGTCTTGCGCCAGGCTTGCAGGTCAAGGCCGGGGATGCCATAAATAAGGTCGATGCTGATGTTATTAAAACCGGCCTGAACGCTCCGTTCCAGGCAGGCGCTCGCAGTCCTTGCATCGTGCGCACGGTGAAGGAAGGTCAGTAACTTATCATCAAAGGATTGAATACCTATGCTGAGCCGGTTCACGCCTATTTGGCGAAGCGCACGCAGGATATCGTGGGAGAGATCATCCGGATTTGCTTCAAGCGTGATTTCGGCGCCCGGAACCACCCGGAACCTTTGTTGAATTTCATCCAGCAGGGAGCCAAGTTGGTCACTGCTGAGCAAGGATGGGGTGCCTCCACCAAAATAGACAGTCTCAACGGGTTCACGCAGAAACTGCTGCTGCAATTGCAGTTCCCGCACCATGGCCTGCACCATCTCATCGTGCCCTCGCTTGTCGGTTGAAAAGTGGAAGTCGCAGTAATGGCAAGCCTGTTTACAGAATGGGATATGTAGATAGATGCCTGCCATATGTGAATTTGCGAATTGTTTCCTTATTGCCGTGGGTTTGGGATATTTTTGCGGCAATGATTCTCTTACTCTTGTTGATGATCGTGCCGCCTGCCGGAACGCAGGTTACGGTCCGTGAGTTGAGTCCAGACTATCAGGTATTCGATGGACGCGCTTACCATTCAGCCTCTTCAGCCGATTTGGCAGCGGCATCCACTGTCTATTTCCGGGTGGATGCCAGGAAGTACGGAGGGCACTTTATTTCGGTTTGGAGCCCCGGGAACGCCCACCTTTTTGTCAATGGCCGCCTCGTTTCGGCTGTAAAGGACTCTGCCCTTTTTTCCATAGACGAGTTGCGCTCCGAATTTGGGGAGCAACTTTTTGTCGGAATTCATGCGCCTGGCGAGTTACAGGAAGTGTCGGCAAGGATCGTTTCCTTAGGTGGAATGGCGATGACAAGGGCTCCGGTAATGGCCTTGCGCCCGCCAACCTTTTTCCGCGACTTTGGCATTTTGGCCTCGTTGATCCTCATGATATTCCTGTTGGTGATATTCCGGAGCAACCCCCAGTTGACACTTGATTACTTTTCGTTTTCAAAAGTGTTCTCTTCATCGGAGCGTAACGAGACCCAGTTGGCATCACGTATTACCTCCAGTGAGAACCTGCTTTTCTATTTGTTCAGCGCCTTGCTGATGGGATTCCTGCTGACGGCCATACTCTATTCATCGGGTGCTGATTTCATGACCTCCGGGGCAATCAAGTTTGGTTCACTCGCCGGCACGTTGTGGATCTGGCTTCGACTTTCCTTTTTTATTCTCTTGCTGCTCGCCGGCAAACTGCTCATTGTGTTGGTGTTTTCCACGTTGTACAATTTCCGGGAGACGGTAAGCTTTCAATTCTTCAATTTCCTGCGCTTTGTGCTTTTCACGGCCGTTATCCTGGCGGCCATGAACCTTCTGTTTTTTGTATTTCGGATTCAATCAGAGGCATGGTATGAACGGCTTATCGTTTTGGGATTGATGTTGCTGACCATCGGGTCGGTGGTGGTGTTCCTTAAACTATTGGGAAGGCTTCGTTTCTCCTTGTTTCATTTATTTTCCTACCTTTGCATCTCGGAATTTATTCCGCTGGTGATCCTATTCAAGATTTTCTTTTGAACTGCGAACCCGACCGGTGCTGATATGACTGATACGCTTGTTCTTGACAGGATGCGCAAAGTGAAAAGTGTTCTTGTCACACAGGAAGCCCCCTCTGACCCCGCCTCTCCCTACTATAAGATCGCCGAAAAATATTCGGTCAAGGTCGACTTCCGTCCTTTTATCCAGGTGGAGCCGGTTCCCGTCAAGGAATTCCGCAAACAAAAAATAGACATCCTCAATTACACGGCTATAATCTTCACCAGCCGCAATGCAGTGGATCACTTCTTCACCCTCTGCCGCGAGCTGAAGATCGAAATGCCCCCGGAGATGAAGTATTTTTGTATCTCCGAGCAGACTTCCAACTACTTGCAGAAATACATTGTCATTAGGAAGCGCAAGATCTTCACCGGACTAAAGGATACCCAGGATCTTCTCGAGATCATCAAGAAACATAAGAACGAAAAGTTCTTGTTCTCTTGCTCCGATATCCGGAAGAATGATATTCCGGATTTTCTGCGCGAAAATAACTTTCAGTTCTGCGAAGCCATCACCCACCACACCGTAGCCGCCAATCTTTCAGACCTGAAGGAGGTTTTCTATGATATCCTGGCTTTCTTCAGCCCCTCCGGGATTCACTCGTTGTTCACCAACTTCCCGGATTTCAAACAAAACAATACGCGGATTGCCGCCTTCGGGCCAGCCACGGCAAAGGCGGTCCGTGATGCGGGACTTGTGCTGGATATTGAAGCGCCCCTCCCCAATGCCCCCTCAATGACGGGAGCTCTTGAGCTCTATATAAAGAAGGCCAACCAGCCCAAGTAAGAGAAAGCAGGTTTCATCGTTAATTCCCCGTGGGTTCGTCCCGGCCGGGTAAGATATTGCCTTATATTTGATGCGCATGCGCTCCATGAGTAGAGGATTACTTTTCATCATCGGGCTGTCGGCTTCGCTCACTGGTTGGAGTCAACAGGATCCTCAGTTTACGCATTACATGTTCAACAACTTCTATTTCAACCCTGCCTTCGCGGGGACGGAGGGCGTAATGAAAATCACGGGGATTCACAGGTCCCAATGGCTCGGGTACTCTCCAACGTATGGTGACGGAGGCGCACCAACTACACAAATGATCAGCATGAACACACCCTTCGGTCCACGCACCGGATTGGGTGGATACATTGTACATGACAACCTCGGCCCGGTAACCAACTACGAGATCCAGGCTTCAGGCGCCTACTACTTCCCGGTTTGGAATGGACGGCTGAGCGTTGGTCTGCGCGGTGGAGCGGTGATCCAGACTCTTGATTTCTCGAAGTTCAGGGCTACGGATCCCAACGACCCCTTGCTGGCCAAGAAGGGAACTGAAACTCAGTTCCGCCCAGATGTAGCGGCCGGCGTCTTGTTTCGCAAAGAGAAATACTACATCGGCGCGGGTGTGAATCACCTGACGGAGCCGGCCTACGACTTTGGATTGTCGCAGAACAACCAGTTGAAGCGACATGTCTATGCAACCGCTGCCTATTTCTACGACCTCAATTTTGATGTCAGGTTTCAGTTTGTGGGATTCCTCAAAAGCGACCTGGTCAAGACGTCTTTCGACCTGGGGGCACTGGTGTACCTGCGCAATACGATGTGGGGAGGGCTTTCCTTCAGGCAATCGGACGCGCTCAGCCTGTTGCTGGGATACAGTTTCCTGGATGATAAGTCGCTTAGCGTGGGCTATGCGCTGGACTATGTTCTTAATGATCAGGAAGCCAAGGAGGCCACTTCCCATGAATTCATGGTTTCCTACAATCTGCCCGTCTCCATGAGTCGCAAAAAGGTTATCCGGACGCCACGTTTTCGTTACTAGAAGCCAATTTTTTTGGGTTTTTTGAAGATTTTGCT
>JAYRNL010000067.1:0-7210 GCA_041912235.1 Cyclobacteriaceae bacterium | reverse complement strand
TCCACAGAAATGTCCCCACTGTCGGGAATGACCATACCCAGGATACTCTTGATGAGTGTCGTTTTCCCCGAACCGTTCGGTCCGACAATAGCGTAAGAAGAGCCCTTGCCAAATACAGCGCTCACGTTGCGAAGCACTTCGAGCTTCCCGAATCGTTTATTCACCCCCGAAACTTCGATCATAGGACTTCATTTTGGGTGATTCATCTTTCAGGTTCTCCGGGGTGACGGCTGGCACCACCTTCTCCGCACGGTCCAACAGGAAGACCAGAAAGCTGCGCCATAGCATGACCGACGTGGGCATCTTTTCCACAATCATGCTGTACAGGCTTACCGGATGAAAGGGAACATCTCCTACTCCATCCCTGTTGAGGTCATAGCCCTCATACTTATCCCAATAATTCCCGTTGATGGTGTTCAAACTCAACGAGCCATTGGTGGCCACATCAAAGGTATTCGCAATGAAATTATTTTCAGTGAGGGTGTTGTTATCACAGCTGGCCTGGATTTTCAATGCCCATCCATTCTCTCGAAACTCGTTTCCTTTCAACAGGCAGCGGCTGCTGCCTTCCATGTGGATGCCGATCGTATTTCTGGCGAAAATGCACCGTTCAATATGGCTGTCACCAATGTCCTTCAGCAGAAGGGCATAGGAAGCGGATCCTCGATTATCCTCGAACCGGTTGCCCAGCATCGTCACGCCTTTGGTATACATAATGGCTGCTCCCGCTCCGTTGTTCCTGAACGTATTGCCAACATAGTCATCGTTGTTGGAGAACATGAAATGGAGGCCGTACCTAAGGTTCTCATGGCTGTAGTTCTCTTCAACTCGCGAATTCGTAACGAATTCAAAGTAGATACCATCGCGGTGCCCATGGACCTCATTCTTGCGGATCGTGACACGCGTACTCTTCCAAAGGTGAATTCCGTTCCCTACATGCTGTTCGATCCGGGCCCCGGATGTGCCCCGGAGGGAATTGCCCTCAATGAGGCAATCCGAAGAGTTGGACAGGTGAATGCCGAAGAAGGTTTCCTCAAAACGATTGTTGAGGATTTTCATCCTGGTGACGTCAAGTCCCTTTACTGCCGCAATGTCTTGAATACTGGCGCTGCCCGTATTATAGAAGTGAAGGCCCTGGATGGTAACGTCCATGGCCGCGACGGTAAAGATTTCGTACTTGCCCTCACCGCTAATCATCGGGTAATCCTTACCCAGAATCGTAATGGGTTTTCGCACCACTAGGTTCCCTTCGCGGTAAGTACCCGGGAAAATCAGCAAGGTGTCAGAAGGCTGAGCTGCCTCCAACGCGGCAGCAATAGTTGACCACGCCCGACCTTTACCTACTGTGTGTATCCGTGCTGCAGTTGTCTGCCAATTCAGACAAAGAAAGAAGAGCAAGGGGGTTGCTGAAAGAGACCTGCGGCTCATTTGAATTGCGTCGTCACTTCGGCCCAGCCCAACAAGATTCCTCCGTTGGATCGTTTAAACTTAGTTGCATGGTCATAGGTCTTAAACGCTGCCACCTGGCTGTTCATTGGGCTCCGAATGGCCTCCGACTTAATGAAGAAGGTGTGGTTGGCATCCAGGAATTCAGCCGGATGCTCATAGTCGACTACCAGGGTGTACGTCAGCTTTGTTGGATCGATTTCTCCGGAGTTATAGAACGAGAGCATGCAGTTCAGGTCATCAAACACATACACCTTGCCTTTGTCGGTGACCAGCTCGGCACCAAAACGCTGATCGGCCAGGGTCATCTTGCAGGTGTAGCAGGCATCGGTGCCATAGGCCAGCGGACGAGATTCCGGGGTACACCCTGCGAGCAACACCATACCGGCGATCCCCAAAAGGACCGTACGAACGCTTAACAAAGCCCTCACGTTACCCGACTTTGGTGCTGATTTTTGGCGGCTCTTTGTGAGCATGAAGTTCGAAATACATCAAGCCCAACAAGATAACACCATTCAGGATAAACACCCAGCCGCCGGAATCGGGGCCGGAAAATGCGGTAAAATTCAGCAGTACTTTGGTGCCTATCAGCGGAGGTTGGTAGGACATTCCCTCCACTTTGATCGCGGCATCGGGATTCAGGTTATGGCCGTAGTCATAACCCCAGATGTAAAAGTCCACGAGGGCGGCCAAACCCACCATCACGAGAATTCCGAAGTACGCCAGCAATCCGGCGCGCCTTCCCCAGGCGGCGGCCAACAAGCCTGCAACAATGATCCCTCCCACGATGTAGATCATATAACCAAATTCCGGGAACATGCTCACCTCGATGTGCTTCATCCCGATGTAGTGGTTGAGCGCGCTGATGATTTTCACATCGCCGCTGAGGGTACTGATCCAGATCTTCATCTCCAGGCCCTCGGGGTATTGAGGGGCCCACAACAGGATCCTCCACAGCGGAATAAAGTAGACAGAAATGAGCGTGAGGGCAGAAACCGCCATCAGGATCCGGGTTATTTTTTGAAGAGGTCGCATAATTAAAAGCTAAGGTTAAGAAGGTGCTCCCGGAAATCCGGGAGCGACCTTCATCCGCCAAGCGGTTGCCTGTAAACTATGACGAAAACAGGCTAGTTTGCTCCCGCACCTTCGGACTCGATCTTACCGGTTGAGAATTTCAACGGTACATTCGAGGATGCAGGAGAAACCCTTATATAACCCTGCATCTCCTGGTGAAGCGCTGAGCAAAAGTCTGTGCAATAGAAAGGATATACACCAATGGCTTTTGGCTGCCACTTCAGGCTTTGCGTTTCGCCTGGCATGATCAGCAACTCGGCATTGTTGGCAGCTTTGATGGCAAATCCATGCGGCACATCCCAGTCTTGCTCAAGGTTGGTGACGTGGAAATACACGTCATCACCCAGTTTAACGCCTTCGATGTTGTCAGGAGTCATGTGCGAACGGATGGCCGTCATGTATACATGCACCTGGTTGCCTTTACGCTCTACGCGGGCTTCCTTCTCCCCTTTGGCTGCATAGGGATTGCCATTGTCTTCAATGCGGTAGAACTTCACCGAGTTGGGTGAAACGAGACTTGCCGGAATTGCTTCTGCATAGTGCGGTTCTCCCACCGTCGGGAAGTCAAGAAGCAACTGCATCTTGTCGCCGGAAATGTCAAAGAGTTGGGCCGACTGGGTCAGCTCGGGGCCTGTAGGCAGGTAACGGTCTTTGGTGATCTTGTTGTACGCAATTACATATTTACCCCAGGGTTTCATCGTGGGGCCGCCGGGTACACACAAGTGACCGATGGAATAGTACGTAGGTACGCGGTCAAGGACTTCCTGCGTCTTCACATTCCACTTCACGATCTCCGAAGACACGAAGAATGAAGTGTAAGCATTCCCGTTGGCGTCAAACTCCGTATGAAGCGGGCCGAGGCCAGGTTTCTTAACTTCACCCTGAAGGGCTGATTCGTATTTGATAACCGGGATTCCTGCGAATTCACCCTCGTAATCCTTGTTGGCGATGGCCTGCTGGATTTTCGCAAAGGAGAATACCGGAATCAACGCGGCCAATTTGCCGCTGCCGATAATGTACTCGCCGGTGGGATCCGTATCACATCCATGCGGAGATTTCGGGCAAGGAATGAAGTAAAGGATGTCCTTTAACTCGGCGGGGTCCAACTGGGTCACTTCGTCCATGATCGTGGAAACCGACATACCGGTCTTTTCGTCAAGCACATTATGTGCATACTTCGATTTAACCTTCTTGCCTTTTCCTGCTTTGATGTATTCTTCGGCCTTCTTCCAGTTCACGGCAAGAATGAAGTCTTTGTCCTTTTGCGATGCATTGACTTCAAGAAGCGTGTAGGCTTGCTCAGTGTTATAGCACGAGAAAAAGAACCAACCGCTGGAAGGACCTTTGCCGGAACGGGCCAGGTCAAAGCTCACGCCGGGGGTAAGGAGCTGGAATCCAATACCCATATTGCCATTGTCCTTGTTTATACTGATGAATGAAATCACCCCTTTGAAATTCTGTTTGAAGCTGCTGATGGGCACGTCGGTTTTATCGCCGATCGGGACACTAAAGCGTGTGCCGGCCACCACATATTCTGAATTGTCGGTGATAAAGGGTGAAGAGTGGTTACCCGCACTGTTGGGCAGCTCAATGATCTCTGTGGTCTTGAAGGTCTTCAGATCCACGCGGGCGACTCGGGGAGTGTTGTTGGCGTTCGCGAAAGCCCAACGACCATCGTGCGTGCCATTGGTTACCGACAAGGCGATGTGGTGAAGGTCATCCCATGGCACATATCCGTTGGACGTGTTCAGCATGGCCTTGGACTCCTCGCTGTAGCCATATCCGTTTTCCGGGAATTGAGAGAACACCGGGACGATACGGAACAGGCGACCGGAAGGAAGTCCATAGACGCCGATCTGGCCATTAAAACCGCCGGAAACGATGTTGTAGAATTCATCGTATTTGCCGGGGGCGACATAAACTTTAGAGGCCGCGTTTCCTGTGACCGCCTCCTGGGGGCCCTTGGGTGCGCATCCGTTCATCGACAAGCCGAAGCCGATAACGGCCAGGACAAGGATCGATCGTGTGAGGGTTTTCATAGAATCGTAATTAAGGTTACTGGTATGTCTTGAAAGGGATTATTTTTCTCCATCGTTCTGACGCATGAATTCCAGGATGTCGCGGGCATCGCCTATTGATACATTTTGATTGGGCATCCGCGTAAGGCACAGTTCCAACAGTTTTTGCGCTTCGGCGTCTTTATCCAGCATCACGTCGACGTTCGTGACCATGTTCATGATCCATTCCGGTCTGCGGCGTTGCGTTACACCTTTCCATCCCGGGCCGACAAAACGGGTTTCATCCAGTTTGTGGCAGGCACTGCACTTCATTTCAAAAATGGCCAGACCCCGGGAGATTCGCTCCTGCTCTAGCGGAGTCTTCAGCGTGACATTTTTTACCGCGCCAATTCCTTTCGTTGGATCTGCTACTACCGCCTCGGGGGCCGACTTGGTAAGATCCGGAAACTCTTCGGACGACTTCGGCTTGTCGGGAGTGCAGGCGAAGGAGATCAGCAGGATCAGAACAATCAGGTACTTCATAACATATAAGGGTTTGGTTGATGGGTTCGTTGTATTCATTTTCAAAAGGCCCTAAGGGAAGTCCTGGCCGCATTCGGCCGGAACAATCACAAACCTAGCCCCACCTGCCGGCGCCCATCCTGATTTATGTCAGTTTTAACAAAAATCCAAGCTAATTCCGTAGTTTTCAATAATAAAAGACTAAGTAGTCCTATATTACGGTTAGACTTGCTCACCAGGCTCGGCTGTACCCGCGTTACTTATTACTTCGTCAAATAACATCCTCACCGATGGCGTATACAGATCATCGTATTGCCCCGACCGCATATTCCAGAAAAACACGCCCAGAAAAATCAGGGCAATCACAAGGCTGATCGTGATCAGGAGAACGATAATGATCATACCTCAATACTGGGTCGTTTCAAACTGATAGCTTTTGATTCGCTCAAAAGCCGCCTTCTCATGTTCTTCTCGGTGGTTAGGGTGGGCAATTTCTATCAAGGCCTTGGCCCGCTGCCGCATGTTCAGTCCGAAGAGATTGGCGGCTCCATATTCCGTGACCACGTAGTGAACGTTGGCGCGCGTTGTTACCACACCACCGCCTGTTTTGATAACCGGAACAATCTTCGACGTGCCTTTGCTCGAGGTGGACGGCAAGGCAATTATCGGCTTACCGCCTTCCGATAGGGAGGCCCCACGCATGAAGTCCATCTGGCCACCGACACCGGAATACTGGTAAGTCCCGATCGAATCAGAACAAATCTGGCCGGTCAGGTCCACCTCAATGGCGCTGTTGATGGCGGTTACTTTCGGGTTCACACGGATCACCGAGGTGTCGTTCACATAATCCACCCGAAGGATGAACACCGACGGGTTGTCATTTACAAAGTCATAGAGCTTGCGGGAACCCAGGACAAAGGACGTTACAATCCGTCCGCGGTGCTTCTTCTTGTGTTCATTGGTCACCACCCCGCTTTGAATCAAGGGGATGAGTCCGTCGGAGAACATTTCTGTATGGACACCCAGCTCTTTATGATTACCCAGGCTGGCGAGTACAGCATCCGGAATGGCGCCGATACCCATCTGGAGCGTGGCCCCGTTTTCAACCAGCTCCGCACAGTTTTGCCCTATGCGCATGGCTATCTCGGAGAGTGGCGGGTTGGTTACTTCGGGCAGTTCCTGCTCATGGTAAACCATGGCATCAAAGAACTCCGCCTTCACGATACCATCCCCCAATGTCCGCGGCATGCGAGGGTTCACTTGCGCGATTACATACTTCGCGTATTTCATTGCCGTTACCACGGTGTCAACCGAAACACCCAATGAGCAGAACCCATGCTTGTCCGGCTGGGATACCTGGACGAGGGCGACATCGAGAGGAAGCACATTGCGGGAAAAGAGTTTGGGAATCTCGCTGAGAAACACGGGTATATAATCCCCCCTGCCGTCATTCACCGCTTCGCGCACTACCTCTGATACAAACAAGGCATTGATTCTGAAATTGTCCTTGTATTTCTTGTCAGCAAACGGCGCCTCTCCCTGGAGGCTGATGCTCACCAGCTCCACATCAAACAATTCCGGCGCGCGCTCCACCATCTTACGCACCAAATAATGGGGCGTTGCCGCGCCACCATGTATAAACACCCGGTCACCGGACTTGATCACCCTGACCGCTTCTTCTCCTGAAACATAGTTTATCATATACCTATAGTTAAGTCAATTCAACTTTTCACGTTTCGCCGCGATCCGCACCATCACCGAAGCAAAACTCACCACGCTGATGCTGCTGATGGGCATGAGTATCGCCGCCACCAGCGGCGTCAGGTGGCCTGTCACCGCGAATGTCAGGGCAATGGCGTTATACAGAAAACTTATCGCAAAACCGGCCTTCAGAATGACGGATGAATGTCGTGCCAGGCGAAGGAACTTGTCGAGGTCCTCTACCCGATCACCCTTCAGGATACCATCGCTCGACGGGGTAAACACACCCGTGTCATCGGTAACTGAAATACCTACGTCGCTTTGTTTCAGCGCCCCGGCGTCATTCAGTCCATCACCGAGCATGAGTACAGTTTTGTTCTGTTGCTGCAGCCTTTTGATAAAATCCAGTTTCTGCTGAGGAGATTGGTTAAAGAGTAGCTGTGTTTCAGTTCCGAATATCTTTTCCAGGT
>JAYRNL010000066.1:0-4103 GCA_041912235.1 Cyclobacteriaceae bacterium | reverse complement strand
TAAAGCCTCGGCCGGCGGCGACATCCAGGTACACGGCAGTGGAAACCTCGTGCAGACCTTGTTGCAGCATGATTTGGTGGATGAGCTGTGGCTTAAGATTTTCCCCGTTACGCTGGGCGGCGGCAAGCGGCTGTTTGGGGACGGCACCCTTCCCGCCGCATTTACATTAACCGAAAGCCTGGTCACTCCTAACGGCGTGATCTTCGCCAACTATAGACGAGCAGGAGATGTCAAGGTAGGTATGGTTGGAGGATAGCCGAGTCCCCCTTCTCATTCTACAAGTTGTATCCCTATTTGCAACATCAACAGGCTTGTGGTGGTTGAACCTTTGGTGTAGTTGACGTGGCCACTGGAGTCGATGACCACACTGTGGCGAACCACGTAGTCGACTTCCCGTCCCCAGAGAAACATCAGGCGGCAGGTGAAAACCAGCGAGCTTCGCCCGGCCAGGAATCCGGCACCCAATCCAAAGTTCAGGCCGGTATCAGAGATGCGGCTGAGCACCTCGGGCTGATCGGTAGCGTAAACGATGTTGCTGACATTCTTATCCACTTTCGTGACCGTGGCGAACTCGCGAATGCCGATCATGCCGTCGGCGAAGGGTGTAAATCCGCGGGTTCGGTCGGGTCGCTGAAGCCTGGCCATCAGGCTGTAGGTGAAGATATTGAACGTGGTCTTCAGCGGCGGCATGGTGGAAGTGGCATCGGTGTAGTCGATGCCATAGTTCAGGTAGTTAAAATCAAATCCGATATGGACCGGTGATGCGCGCTTTTTGCCAAAGGGGTTTACCAGCAAACCGCCGCCAACACCCGCCGCGAGATTGAAAATCGAATTGTTGATGGTGCTGCGGAACTCCGCCGAGGGAAGGGCCAGCAAGCCGCCGGCATAGAGCGACCATACCCCCGGCGGTTTGGGCGCAACATATACCGTCGTGTCTTCCGATTCGGCCGGTTTGCTCAATGCACTCACCGTGTCGGACTGCGCCTGGAGCCCGCCGGCAATCATCGGCAGTATGGCCGTCAGAATCCCCTTGATCAGCTTGCGAGACATAACCCGGTTATGTTTCAAATCTAAGAAGTTACGAGAGTCGTTGCGCGGGATTGCCATCTCATTTTAGAGTATATTTCGATTCGTTCCTTGCGCCATAATTTGGCCTGCCCGTACCTGCTAAAAGCATACTGACACGATAGATGAACACATCCAATTCCCGCAACGCTCCGCTCCAACTCAGTAAAGAGGACTTCAAGAAGGCGGGGTATTCCCTCGTTGATAAGCTCGCTGATTTCTATGACACTGTCGCTGTGCACCCGGTAACACCCGGTGAGACGCCCCGCCAGATCATGGAGGTCCTGGGAAACCGGCCGCTACCGGAACAGGGCAGTTCAGCTGCCGCGATCATCGATCGCGCGGCCGAGCTTATGTTCCGGCATTCACTTTTCAACGGCCACCCCAGGTTCTTCGGCTACATCACCTCTTCCCCTGCTCCAATCGGTGCCTTGGCCGACCTGCTGGCCGGAGCTGTGAATCCCAATGTCGGCGCCAACATCTTGAGCCCGATGGCGACGGCCATTGAAAAGCAGACCGTGAAATGGCTGGCTGAATTCATCGGAGTGCCCACCACCTATGGAGGGATCCTCTTGAGCGGGGGTAATATGGCCAACCTCACCGCCTTTCTTGCGGCTCGCACGGCCAAGGCGCCCGGCAATTTGAAAGAAGAAGGTTTGACGAAGCAGCCGGGTGAAATGGTTTTCTATTGTTCGCGAGCTACGCACACCTGGATTGAAAAGGCAGCCGTGCTATTCGGCCACGGCAAGCAGGCCATTCGGTGGATCGCGGTTGACGGCCACAACACGATGGACACACAAGCCCTGCGCGGGCAAATCGAGACTGATATCCGCGACGGCAAGAAACCCTTCCTGGTCATTGCGAATGCAGGTGATGTGAGCACAGGGGTTGTTGATAATCTCAAGGACATCGCCGCCGTCGCCCGGCAGTTTGATTTGTGGTTCCATATCGACGGCGCGTACGGCATTCCTGCGGCGGCTGTCCCGGAGTATAAGGCAGCGTTTGAAGGCATTGAGGAAGCCGATTCCATTGCCCTCGACCCGCACAAGTGGTTGTACGCGCCATTGGAAGCCGGGTGCACGCTCGTCAAGAACCCACAGCATTTGCTGGACACCTACAGCTCCCATCCGGTCTACTACAATTTTGACAGCAGCGCCGATGAGCCTACGCTCAATTACTACGAGTACGGATTTCAAAATTCCCGGGGCTTCCGCGCCTTAAAAGTGTGGATGGCACTACAACAGGTTGGCCGGGCCGGCTATGTGGATATGATCCGGGAAGACATCGACCTGTCCAGGCTCATGTTCAAAGAAGCCCAGGCACACCCCGAACTGGAAGCGGTAACCCAAAACCTCAGCATTACTACAATGCGGTACATACCCGCGGCTAAAGGCGGCAAGAGTTACAGCGAAGAGGACATCAACAAAGTCAATGAACAGCTCCTGAACCGTCTTCAGCAAGGCGGCAAGGTGTTCTTGTCCAATGCCGTGGTTGCTGATAAATATTGCCTGCGAGCCTGCATTGTAAACTTCAGAACGACATCCCAGGATATTCATCAGACCATCGAGATCATCGTCGATGAAGGAAGAAAGGTCGCGTCGCAATTGTTGTAATTCAGTCAACGATCATTGTTCATGAAAACAATAACCCATACCCTCCTACTGGTCACCCTATTCTTCACCTGCAGTTTTGGTCAAACGCAGGACGGGCATCCCGCGTGGATCATGCAGGGCAACATTTACGAAGTGAACGTTCGGCAATTCACCGATGAGGGCAACCTGAACGCATTCGCCAAACACCTCGACCGGTTAAAAGACATGGGCGTGCAGACCGTTTGGTTCATGCCCATCAACCCGATCAGCCTGGCAGACCGAAAGGGCTCGTTGGGAAGTTACTATGCCGTCTCCGACTATACTGCCCTAAACCCCGAGTTCGGCACGATGGCGGATTTCAAGCAGGTCGTGCAAGCCATTCATGCCAGGGGAATGAAGGTGATCATCGACTGGGTTCCCAACCATACCGGCGCCGACCATCGTTGGCTGGTTCAGCAACCCGACTTCTTTGTGAAAGACAGCAACGGAAAAGCCGCCATGGCGGTGGACTGGGCCGACACACGACAGCTGAACTACAAGAATCCCGTGCTGCAAGACAGCATGATTGCCGCCATGAAATACTGGGTGTCGCGCACCGACATCGACGGGTTCCGGTGCGACGTGGCATGGAATGTCCCGGCCGATTTCTGGCGCAAGTGTATTCCGCAGCTGAAGCAAATGAAGAACCTGTTCATGCTGGCCGAAGGCGACAGCGCCTACCTGCCGCAAAGCGGGTTCGATGCCGTGTATCCGTGGCATATGTTCAAGATGATGGAGAAAGTGGCCCGGGGAGAACGGCCTGCTTTTGGCCTGGACAGCATCCGGGATGAAAGTGACAGGATTTACCCGGCGAACACGATCCAGATGTACTTCACCAGCAACCACGACGAGAACAGCTGGAATGGCGCCGACTACAAGACATTTCCGGGCGCTGTGCATGCGCCCTTCGCCGTATTCTCTCAAACCATGGCCAAGAGTGTTCCGCTCATTTACGGCGGGCAGGAAGAGCCCGTGCTGCGGCCGTTGAAATTTTTCGACAAGGACCCAATGGTGTTTGGCAAGTTCGAGCGGGCGGCGTTCTATAAAACCCTGCTCCTCCTCCGACAGCGGAATGTTGCGCTTTCTGCCGACGCCTCCTTCCGCAAGGTGAGTGTGGGCGATGATCGTTTCGTGTATGCCTTTGTGAGAGAGAAGAACGGGAAGAAAGTGCTGGTGATACTCAACTTCTCGGGCAAGCCGCAGTCGGTGGCGATCAAGGAAAAGTCATTGTCCGGTCAGGCCTTCAATGTTTTCAAGAGTGCCAAGGAGCGGCTGAGCAACAAGGCATGGGAGCTGGCCCCGTGGGGTTATGCCGTGTATGAGTACAATTCCCGCTGAGTTTTGACTATTCAAAAACATCCTTTATGAGAAAAATAATCGTCCTATCCATGATTTCGTTGGACGGCG
>JAYRNL010000065.1:0-5101 GCA_041912235.1 Cyclobacteriaceae bacterium | reverse complement strand
CCCCGGGAAGTTTCACATCACTGATCTTGATGCTTTCCAGCGACATGGTGCGGGTGTCGCGATCGGTGGTCATGGTGGCTGTGTACCAGAACACTCCAAAGACGGGTTCTGAGCCAGGCGTCTCTACGGCCGAGAAGGCGGCGCGCCCTTCCAGTTTGTCGCCGGACAGTTTCTCAGGCTGAGGCTGGTAAACGGTGATGACGGCACCGCTTTTGGTTGTGATGTCTTTTGGCCATTGACCGAAGGCATGGGTGACCACGATAAGAGCGAGGATAAGAAAGGGAAGGGATTTCATTTTCATAAAAGAAATACTAAAGTTCTATTACGTCTCCGATTTTAGGAAGCAGGGCGGAGAGCTTGTGCCTTTTTTGAATCTGTGCGGCTAACGCACCCCGTGGTCCATCTTCGCCGTGGGTGATCACCAGTTTAGGTTTTGAGGGCGCCAACGTGGAGAACCATTTGAGCAGGTCGCTCTGACCGGCGTGGGCGCTGAATCCGCCCAGGGTGTGGACCTGTGCCCGGAGTTTTTTCTTTTCACCGAATATGGAAATCTCCGGTTGCCGCTCCACGATTCGTCTGCCTAACGACCCCTCTGATTGATAGCCCACTATGAGAATATGGGCATTGGGGTTGTCGATGTTCCGGTAAAGGTGATGGAGTATTCGGCCGCCGTTGCACATACCGGCCCCGGCCAGAATCACACACGGACCTTTGACTTCGTTCAGTGCTTTTGAAGTCTCTGCTGACGGACTGGGCACAAACGTGCGACGGCTAAGCGGAAAGACTCCGCGTTTCCTGAGCGCCTGGTATTCTTCGTCGAGCAGATCCTGGTGGTTCTTGTACACATCAAACGCACTCAGGCCCATGGGTGAGTCGAGGTAGACCGGGAACGCGGGCACTTCTTTGTTGGCGAACATTTCTGCCAGGTGATAGACAATTTGTTGGGCGCGACCGATGGCAAAGGAGGGCACCAGCATTTTCCCTTTGGAGGCGTACGCTTTCTTTACGATTTCCTTGAACTCATTAAGCGTTTCCTCGTAGGGCTTATGGTCGCGGTCACCGTAGGTGGATTCCAGAAAGACAAGATCGGCTTTGTTGAGTTGTTCAAACGGGCGCAGCAAGGGAAGTGTCCACGGGCCGAGGTCGCCGGAAAACACGACGATCTTGTTTTTGCCTTTCTCATTTACGGTGACTTCGATGCTTCCCGACCCGAGCATGTGTCCGGCCTCAATCCACCGCGCACTGATGTCGTCGGTAATCAGGATAGATTTGTGGAACGGCACGGGGCGGGTCAGTTCCTTCATGAACTCAACGTGTTCGGTATTGTAGAGTGGCTCTGCCAACGGCTCCTTTTCACGCTTGCGCCACGCGCGCTTGTTTTGACGGATGGCGTCGGCCACCTGCAGGCGTGCGGAATCCTGCAGTATGATTTGAGACAATTCGATGGTTTCCTCCGTGCTGTAGATGGGGCCGTCAAAACCGTATTTGATAAGCAAGGGAACCCGGCCCGTGTGATCCAGGTGCCCATGGGTGAGGAGGATGGCATCGATTTTATCCGGGGTAATCCCTTTTGGCAATTTGTTCTTCGCTTCCGACTGGCGGCCGCCCTGGAACATACCGGCGTCGACGAGCACATTGGATTTGGCGGTTTGGATGAGGTAAGCAGAACCGGTCACCTCACCGCCTGCCGCGCCGTGGACTTTTATCTTCATACGGTTATTTTTTCTTTTTGCGTTTGCCAGGTTTCTTCGGACGCTTGAGGCTCTCTCTGAAATCAGCCGGCAGGCTCTTCATGACCATCTCGACCGCCTCTTCGGGCGTGTTGACGATGCGGGAAAAACCTACTTCTTCCGGCGCGAACACGCCCTTGGACGCCATGAACGCGACGAATTCGCGAAGCCCGCTCCAGAATTCCTCGCCAACGAGAATCAACGGAAAGGGGCCTATTTTCTGGCACTGAATCAACGTGGCGGCTTCAAATAACTCATCCAGCGTTCCCAGTCCACCGGGCATCACAACAAAGGCGCAAGAGTACTTCACCAGCATCACCTTCCGCACAAAGAAGTAATTGAATTCAAAGCTGTCGTTTACATACGGGTTCGGCTGCTGCTCATGGGGGAGGATGATGTTAAGGCCATAGGTCTTTCCACCCGCCTCATGCGCTCCCCGGTTGGCGGCTTCCATTGCGCCAGGTCCGCCGCCTGTCAATACGGTAAACCCTGCCTTCGCAAAAACACTCCCTGTATTGCGTGAGAGTTCGTAGTAGGGCTCGCCGGGCTTAAAACGCGCCGACCCAAAGATGGTCACCGCCGGACCCAGGTGACCCAGCTTCTTAAAGCCCATGATAAACTCCTCTTTGATGCGCTTGAGCCGTTCCTTCTCTTTGCGAGCAGTACGACGTTGTGTGAGAAACTTGTGTTCGGCGAATTGCCCATTCCCTTTGGCGGGCAGTTCGTAGTTCATCTGGGCGTTTTGCCAATGCTGCTGCCAGGCGGCTTCCCATTCCTGGGGGGTGAGTCGGTTGTAGGGAGCGCTTTTGTCAGGCATGATGGTCAGCGATCAAAGGGACTTGCCGGCCAAGATACGTGACCTTCGGAAGAAATGGTAACGTCAACTTAGTTCGTTACCTCATCCGCGATGTGAAGGGCTTCGCTAATTATCTGAAGGCCTTCATCGATTTGTTCCTTGGTTACGCACAGGGGAGGCGCGACGAAGATGAAGTTCCAGCGGACGAAGGTGTACATACCGAGGTCCTTGATTTTGGCAGTGACCTTGTTCATTACCGCCATTTCATCAGGCTTGGCGTTGAACGGAGCCATGGGCTCTTTGGTCTTGCGGTTCTTCACCAGTTCGAAGCACCCGAGGAGTCCCGTGTTGCGGTAGTCGCCGATGCTTGGATGTTTTTCCATCAGCCCGATGGCCTGGCGGTCCATGTACGCGCCCATGTCGCGGGTGTTTTCGATCAGGTTTTCATCGTCA
Organism: Cyclobacteriaceae bacterium; assembly: GCA_041912235.1. GTDB lineage: Bacteria > Bacteroidota > Bacteroidia > Cytophagales > Cyclobacteriaceae > ELB16-189. Next base: position 2,122 of record JAYRNL010000065.1, on the reverse strand, counting down.
TAGATCTTCAGCACTTCCAGGGCGGCGGCACAGCAAACCGGATGGGCGGAATAGGTCAGCCCCAGTGAGAGGGTAACGTTGTCGAACTTTGAAGCGATTTTCTCGGACACCATCAGGCAGCCGAAAGGAAGGTAGCCTGCCGTGAGACCCTTGGCCATCGCAGCCAGGTCGGGGACAACACCATGATTTTCAAATCCAAACCATTGACCGGTACGGCCAAAGCCACTCATCACTTCGTCCATGAGCAGGAGGATGCCGTGCTTGTCGCAGATTTCGCGGACCTTTTTCAGGTAGCCTTTAGGATATTGCAGGCAGCCCGATGTGCCCGATTCACCTTCCAGCAAAATAGCCGCGATCGTTTCGGGGCCTTCGTAGGCGATGGTTCGTTCGAGTTGTGCGACCGCATCGGTGAGCAGGCTCTCCGGACTGTGTTCCCACCGGTAGGCGTAAGGAATGTCGATGTGAACAAAATTGGGAGCTTGCTGCACATCCACCGGGTGCCGCCGCGGGTCGCCGCCGGCAGAGATGGCCCCATAGGTGGCGCCATGATAAGATTGATAGCGACTGATGATTTTGTGCCTGCCCGTGTATAGCCTGGCCAGCTTGATTCCATTTTCAATGGAGGTAGCGCCGCACACCGTGAAGAATGCCCGGTTGAGATCGCCCGGGCAGATTTCTGCCAGTCGTGCGCCAAGTTCACCGCGCACCTGGGTCACGCAGTTGGGCGTGACATAGGCCACTTCCTGCATTTGCTTTACGACGGCTTCCGCCACACGGGGATTTCCGTGACCGATGTTCACATTCATCAACCCGGACGAGAAGTCGATATAGCGCTTGTCGTCATAATCGTATAAGTACACGCCTTTCGCTCGCTTAATGGCAAGGGGAGCAATGCCGCGTTGTTTGCTCCAGGAGAAGAGCGTGTGATCAAGATTGTCCTGAATTATGGACTGGGTTTGGGAAAGCACTGTCGTTTTCATAGATCAGCTCAAAGTTCAAGGTTCAAAGCCTGCCCGCCAAATGCACTGCTATGATATAGGCTTCGTGCTTGGCAGGCGGGTTCAAGGTTCAAAGTTTACAGTTCACCGTTCATCAACTCATCCAATTAATCCCCGACTCCGGATTCCACTTCGTGGTGGTCTTCTTCAGTTTTGTCCAGAAGGCGATCGAGCTTTTTCCGGTGATGTCGCCGGCGCCGAAGCGGCTTTCGTTCCAGCCGCCAAAGGAAAATGGTTCACGGGGAACGGGAACGCCCACGTTCACACCCACCATGCCGGCACTGGCGCGTTCGGTGACATACCGTGCGACGCCGCCACTCTGGGTGTACACCGAAGCGGCGTTGCCATATGGGTTTGCGTTTTCAATGGCAAGGGCCTCGTCAACTGTCTTTGTGCGAAGGATGCTTATGACGGGACCGAAAATTTCTTCTTTGGCCACGGCCATATCGGGCTTCACGTAGTCGATCACCGTTGGACCGACATAGGTGCCTCTTTCTTTTCCTGCTACGACAGCGTTCCTTCCATCCACCAGGATTTTAGCGCCCAGTTTCTCCGCTTCGGAGATATACCGTTCGATACGCTCCTTGGCTTCTTTGCTGATCACGGCGCCGAGATTTTTGCCCGGAATCATCTTTCGCGCCTCTTCGCACACTTTTTCCACGATGTGATCGACAGGGCCGACGGCTACCATCGCCGATGCGGCCATGCACCGCTGACCGGCGCAGCCGCTCATCGACGCGGCAACGTTCTGCGCCGTCATGGCGGGAATGGCATCCGGCAATACGATGAGATGGTTCTTGGCTCCGCCCAGGGCAAGGCAGCGCTTCAGGTTTTGTGTGGCTCGCTGGTAGACGAGCTTGGCCACTTTAGTGGAACCCACGAAGGAGACGGCGTCAATGCCGGGATGATCGCAGATGGCTTCGACGATTTCACGGTCCCCATTTACGATATTGAACACACCATCGGGAAGACCTGCTTCTTTTAATAGCTGGGCAATCCGCCCCAAGGTGAGTGGAACTTTTTCCGAGGGTTTGATGATCATGCAATTGCCCAGGGCGATGGCGTTGGGGATGGTCCAGTTAGGAACCATCGCCGGAAAATTAAACGGCACAATGGAGGCCACT
>JAYRNL010000064.1:0-4375 GCA_041912235.1 Cyclobacteriaceae bacterium | reverse complement strand
TGATCATGACTGAACAAAAAGAACCATATCGCTGGCTGATCCTGTCTCTTTCCATTGCCATACCCGTGGTGGTGGCGGTTCTCTTCCGGGTACAGATACCCGGCTACGATTTCTCCTTTCTTCCGCCTATCTATGCCTCGATCAACGGGCTCACCGCCTTGCTGCTGGTGATTTCCTACCGGGCCATTCGCCGGGGCAATCGCCAAGTCCATGAGTGGATCAACGTTACCTGCATCGGTCTGTCGGCGGCCTTCCTGGTCATGTACGTCTTGTATCACATGACCAGCGCGCCCACGCCGTTTGGCGGAGAAGGCCTGCTGCGGTACGTGTACTATTTCATCCTGATCACGCATATCGTCCTCTCTGTGGCCGTTGTACCCTTGATTCTTTTTACCTTCTCACGTGCCTTGGCGGGCAACTTCGACCGGCACCGCCGATTGGCCCGGATAACCTTCCCCATATGGCTCTACGTGGCCATTACGGGGGTCCTGGTATACGTTCTGATCAGCCCTTATTATGTGCGTCCCTAAAGACTGAAACCATCGATTCTAGTCCGTACCTTTATGGTTCGAATATGAAGCGACTGTTGTTTCCGATGCTCTTCCTCCTTACCGGCCTTGTTCCGGCCTCAGCCCAGTGCGCCATGTGCCGCGCAACGCTTGAGAACAACGTGAGCAATGGGAATATTGGAATTGCCGCAGGAATCAACCAGGGTATCTTGTATCTCTTTTTCGCGCCCTACCTGGCGGTAGCGGTGATCGCCTTCTTCTGGTACCGGAACAGTAAGCTGAATGGAAACGCCGAGTTACAGAAAGGCCCTGTTCTCCGGTAAGTGCCCGAACTGCCGGCAGGGCGATCTGTTTCGTTACCCCTTGTCCTTGCGTAACCTGGCCCGGTTCTCTGACATGCATGCCGAGTGCCCCGTTTGTCACGCCAACTTCGAACCCGAGCCGGGATTCTATTTCGGGTCGATGTTTATCACCTATGCCTTTAACGTAGCTATCGTTATCGTAACGGGTTCCTTGTTGTATTACTTTTGGGATCTTCCGGAATGGGTGTTTCTCACCCTGGTTTTTTTCCTGGCGGTAATCACGCTGCCGGTTTCTTTCCGCCTGTCGCGGACGATTTGGTTGTATTGGTTTGGCGGGCTGACGGGTTAGGGGGCAGGCAAGTTGTTTTACCGAGCGCGCGCCGGGAGCCCTCCGACACAAAGCCGAGGACAGACCGAGGCCTTGAGGAGGCTTCTTCGAGATGGGTTCGAGGCATGGTCGCGGCGCCATCGAGGGAGGGACGAAGGTTAGGGGAGAGGTGATAAGCAACAAGAGGGGATGTGGATGCGTTGGCTGGCGCGGGATTAACCGCAAAATGAAAAATATTGAACTAAAATTTAGAAGTGGGTGCGGGCACTTGCCACCCTGCCGACCCACTGATTAACCGATTCGGTATCCCACCGACCGCCTCCGTTGTGCAAATGATTCTCCCTATCTTCGCTCATGCCGTCGCCTCTCCGACAAGCCATTATCCTGCTATTGCTTTCCGCCGTTGCCCTGGCCGCGGGATGGGCGGTGAGGTCACAGTTTACGGAGCAGTATCCGGAATGGCTCGTCAGTGAAATCGAGGTGAACCTGGCCCGCACGTATCAAGAGATCGATCGGGAGGCTGAACAGTTGATGTCCGATTCATCAGGCGCATCATGGGATAATGCCAAATTCTTCTTCATCCGCACCGCAGGTCCCGGGATTCGGATGTGGACCCGAAATCAATTCATCCCCGATGCCTCAGCCTGGAATGGCCCCGATGCATTGAATTTCTTCTCGAGTCAGCGTGGTGATTTTCTTGTGAAAAAGTGGTCGTCGCGCGACGGCTTCCTCGTCAATATCCTCACCCTGCGCGACAAGTACCCCATCACCAATGCCTTCCTCAGCTCTACACTGAATGCAGACCTTTTTCCTTCCCGTGAACTGGACGTTGTAAACGCCACCGGTTCCATCGGGCGGATCATCCGGCTCGACGGCAAGGATCTTTTCCGTATCGCAGAGGGTCCCCGGGAGATACGTGACAGCAGATGGTCGATGGTCCTTCTCACCGCCGGGGTTCTTCTCCTCGCGGCCGCGCTATACCATGGACGAAAGGTAATGGAGCGCTGGACCAGCCCTGATATCACGCTCCTTAGCCTTATTGCCGCGCTGTACGGAATCCGCTTGGGTATGGTGCGTATGGGTATCCCTGCCACCTATTTCCACACCGACATTTTTGACCCAAGGGTCTTCGCCAGTTCCGAAATCAACGCTTCCATGGGCGACCTGTTCCTCAACGGGTTGTCCGTCCTGGTGCTGGTACTTTACCTGGTCAGGCACTATTCTGGCCTTCGTTCCGTGCGGTGGATACTGCACCAGCACACGACCCTGCGCTGGTTCTCTGGCGTGTTATGCCTTTTGTTTGCCTTGCTGGGTATTTTGCTTTCTTACAACTTCATTGAAGTTATTTATCACAACTCCAGCCAGTCGCTGGACATCACCCAATCGCTGAGCTTTTCCTGGGTGAGGATCACAGCGTTTCTCTCTGTACTGATGGGCACGGCAAGCGCTTTTCTCTTCATGCACGTCATGCTTTCCCTGGCCAGGCACTTTTTGGCCGACCGGATGTTGTCCTTCTTGCTTGCGTTGGCGGTTGCCGGCTTGTTGTTTGTCGTTCAATTCAAGCTCACCGGCAATGATAACTGGATTCCGCTCACTGTGGGTTTGGCGATGCTTATGTTGGTATACGCCTTTGGTTTTGACCGGCTGGAATTCACCTTTTCATTCAAGTTTTTTCTTTACCTCATTCTTTCGCTGACCCTCTTCAGCATCCACCATTCATTTACCGTGAGGAAGTTTCATAGCGAACGACTGGGACAGGACCAGTTTCGGTTTGCCAAGGATTTCCTGGCCGAGCGCGATGTGCTTGCTGAATACCTGTTGGACAAAGCGAGCCGACACATCGCCGCTGATCCGTTCATCCAAACCCGGATGGCGAGCCCTTTTTTTTCACGCAATTCTGTAGTTGAAAGGATTCGCCGTGTGCACATAAACCGGTACTTCGACCGATATGAAGTGACTATTGGCACACAGGGCCCCGCCGACAGCACTCCAGGCTTATCGATGGCGCGCTTTCTACCAACGGGATACGAAGGAATCTGGTATTCGGTAAACACCATGGGAACAGCCCTGAAACAATACCATGTGTCCATCCCGGTCTATTACCAGCGAAAAGTTGGCAATGTAGAACTGGACCTGCTGCTGAAAAGGCTTTTGCCGGATAATGTCTTTCCCGAACTTCTTGTGGACAACCGGTTCAGCCAATTGTATAGGAACCGGGATTTCAGTTATGCAGTGTTTCGGGAGGGAAGGTTGTCAAACAGCTTTGGCGCCTATAACTATGAAAGGGATTTTGATCGCGCACTCCTTAGCGATGCGGGCTTGTACAGGGAAGGAATTCTGGCCAATACATTCAGCCATGTGGCGATCGATGAAGGCGATGGATCGGTGGCCGTAGTGTCTGCGCCGGACTACAGTTGGTCTTCCGTGATTACGAATGTGTGCTTTTGGTTTGTCCTTGGCCTCGTCGTGCTTTTCCTGGTTCAAACCCTTTTTGGCCTGGTCGCGCTGGCAGCAGGCCGCCAGTTTGAATTTACTGCGAGAATCCAGCTCTACCTGTTCCTGGCATTCGCACTTCCCATGGTCACCGTTTCGGTCACCGTGCTTACGCTGATGGGGCGGAGCAGCCAGGAAGCTACTACCCAGGAGTTCCTCGGCCGTTCCGCCATCGCTGCACAACGGTTAACGGCACTGTTGACCTCCGACACACCCGAGGATCAGGGACGAATCGAGTCCTGGACTTCAGAGAACGCCAGTGTGGTAAAGACCGACATATCTGTTTATGGTCCGGAGGGCCGTTTGAGGGCTACGTCGCAGCCCTCGTTGTTTGAGAACCAGTTGACTTCAACCCTGATCAACCGTGAAGCGTTTCGCAAGATCGTGCTGGAACGGGAACGGCAGGCAGTGACCAGCGAGCAGATCGGCACCCTGAGCTTCAATGGTGCGTACGCCGGCGTCTATTCGCCGTTGACTGGCAAGCTTGAAGCCATCCTCTGCTTGCCGTTCTTTGAGTCGGCAGCGTACGTTGAGCAGGGGCAACAACTTGTGCTGGCCAACATACTCAGGGTTTTCGTTGTGGTGTTCCTGGTGTTCACCCTCTTGTCATTCTTCGCCGCCGATCGACTTGCTTTCCCGTTTCGGTTCATCGCCCGTTCGTTACGGCAGACAAGTTTTACGGGAGTCAACAAGCCTTTGTCGTGGGAGGCAAAGGATGAAATTGGCATGCTCGTGAGCGAATA
>JAYRNL010000063.1:0-28837 GCA_041912235.1 Cyclobacteriaceae bacterium | reverse complement strand
CGATCACTTCGAAGGTGGCGTGTTCCTTTTCGATTTTCTTGCCGATGGCAGTTTCATCCAGGGTCCAGCCCATGCGTTTGATGGCCGTCTCGTTGAGGATCACCCGGCTGGTGTCGGCCGGTGTGGCCGGATTGAAGTTTCTTCCGAGCTTAAGCGTAACACCCCACGTTGGAATAAAATGCTCGTCGACGGTATTAAAGTTTAACGGGAAGGTTTTGTTGTCCATACCCGACGCCGTAAACGTATCGCCACCCCAGATGTAAGGCGGCAGGGAGGTTGCCACGGTAGCTTCCTGTACGCCGGTCAGATTACGGATGGCTTCCACCAGGGATTCGCTGTTCTTCACGACTTCGACGTTGTTCAGCACGATGAGATTTTCCTTGTCGAAGCCCAGGTTCTTTTCGGTCATGAAGTTCAGTTGCTGAAAGACGATGGCCGTGCACAGGATGAGGACAATCGATGTGCTGAACTGGAATACCACCAACCCGTTGCGAAAGAATTTGCCATCCTGCCTGGTCTTCATCTTGCCCTTGATAGCATCCGCGGGCTTGAAGGAAGTCAGGTAGAAGGCAGGATAGAGTCCGGACAACGCTGCCATGCTGATCAGCAACACGGCAATGGCGACGATTAGGGAGGGGTCGGCGAACAGGTCAAGGGCCAGGTTCTTTCCGCTGAGGGTATTGAATGATGGCAGGGCAAGTTCCACCATCGCAAGGCCCGCCAGCGAGGCGACGAAGGTAAAAGCAAGGGCCTCGAGGAAGTAGTGCAGGGTAAGCTCGGTTCTGCCGATGCCAAGAACCTGCCGTATGCTCGACTCTTTCAGCCGCCGGAGAAATTGCGCCATCGACAGGTTCATGAAGTTGACGCAGGAAAGCAAAAGGATAAACACCCCTGATCCGATCAGGGCGTATACCACCAGGATATGACCGGAGGTGCCAATGCGGTTGTACACTGTTTCGCTGGGGAGATGAATGCCGGTCAGCGGTTGAAGGAAGAGTTCCCACTTCTTTCCGGATTTCACGTACTCATCGTACGTGATGTTCATGGCGCGCCGCAGCGTTTGATCCGCATACTTCCTGGGGATCGTCGCCAACTTGGCCCGCGTGTTGTTCATGTCGGTACCTTCCTGAAACCGGACATAGGTCTCCAGCTGCGTCCATACCCAACTCCACGACATCCGGTTTATCACCGGGAAGCTGGACATGGAAATCAGCATGTCAAATTGAAGGTAGGTGTTGTCGGGCCCGTCCAGTACGACGCCCGTCACCTCATAACTGGATTGCTCTTCGGCCGTGCCCACGGTGAGCCGCTGTCCGATCGGATCCTCGACACCAAAGTATTTCTTCGCCATCGATTCGGTGAGCACGACGGTCTGTGCATTGCGCAAGGCGGCCTCGGGGTTCCCTGCCTTCAGGGGAAAATTGAACATCCGGAAGAAGTTGGAGTCGGCGATGACCACCTTCGGTTCAACGAAGGAGACCGCTTCGCCCCGTCCGTTGTCGCGGGTGACGATAAGATCACCGCGGGTGTGAAGCCGGGAAATGAGTTCAATTTCCGGGAGTTCTTCCTTCAGGGCAAAAGCAACTCCGGGCCCCGTGGAGCCGAACTGATGATTGTCTTTTTCAGCCCAGATAAACGTCTGGTTCACCCGGTAAATCCGCTCGGCGTGGGGATGAAACCGGTCATAACTCAATTCATGCCTGACATACAGGTAAATCAGCAGGGTGCTCGCGATGCTTACCGAAAGCCCGGTGAGGTTAATGGCCGAGAAGAGGCGCTGCCTGCGGAGATTCCGTAGAAAGAGCAGGATGAAGTTTCTGAACATGGGGGTGGTATGACAAAGGGTGTACCACCCTTCATACCGTGGAAATGGTCTTGCCAAGAGGGTTTGACTGTCCACTTCTGAATTTGCCTGTCCGATATTGGTCAGTCGCCCAATCTTGCTAATCTTGTTGCCATGATCGACCTGACCTCCCGGATCACCACAGAATTTCATCAACGTTTCCAAGCCACCCCCATGCTGGTGCAGGCACCCGGCCGGATCAACCTCATCGGGGAGCACGTCGATTACAACAAGGGGTTCGTCCTCCCCGGCGCGATCGACAAACACTTCATCTTCGCGGTAGCCCCAAACCCATCCAACCGGTGCCGGATTTTTTCCAGCGATTATGATAAGCTGGCGGAATTCAGCCTGTCTGACTTGAGTCCAGGACACAGCTGGTTCAATTACTTCATGGGCGTGCTGGCGGGTTTTGAAAAAAGAGGAAAGCCTGCGGGAGGGGTTGACTGTGTGTTTGGGGGCACCATTCCTTCCGGCGGTGGACTGTCGTCTTCCGCGGCATTATGTTGTGGATTCGGATTTGCGCTGAATGAATTGTTTCATGGCGGGTTTTCAAGACTCGACCTGGCGCTGATCGCCCAGTTTGCCGAGCACGAATATGCCGGCGTGAAGTGCGGACTCATGGACCAGTATGCCTCGCTGTTCGGAGAGAAGGACAGCCTCCTGTTGCTGGACTGCCGGGCCAATACGCACGAAGTTGTTCCCTTTCCTTCTTCCCAATGCTCCATCGTGCTGGCCGACACCCAGGTGAAACATTCGCTGGCGTCGTCGGCTTACAATGATCGTCGTGCAGCCTGTGAGGAAGGTGTTGCCCAACTGAAAACGAAGTATCACCAGGTCAGCAGCCTAAGGGATGTCACCCAGGCGCAACTCCAGGAGGCCAAGAGTCTCCTGCGACCTGAGGTGTATCAACGCTGTCATTACATCGTGGCTGAAATGGAGCGTACCCGGGAGGCAGCGAAGGCCTTAAAGGAAGGCCGACTCAGCGATGTAGGCAGGCTGATGTTTGAGACACACAATGGCCTGAGCCGCGAATATGAAGTCAGCTGCCCCGAACTCGATCAGCTGGCGTCGACAGCGGGAAAGCATCCGGAGCTGGTCATCGGTGCGCGGATGATGGGCGGCGGTTTTGGCGGATGTACGATCAACCTGGTCAAACCGGGAGCCGAGGAATCCTTTAAAGCATTGGTCAGCAATGATTATTTTGCTTCCTTTAAGACGGCTCCTGAATTCCACACCATGGCGTTGGCCAGGGGAGTTCATCAGCTGAAACCTTAACCGACCTTGCATGCAGTTTCTCGACTACCTCGTCTTTGTCACCTACTTTGTCATCGTCGCATCGTACGGGTATTGGATCTACCAACAAAAAAGGAAGACCGAACTTGACTCCAAGGCCTTCTTCCTGGCCGAAGGATCATTGACGTGGTGGGCCATTGGCGCTTCGCTCATCGCTTCCAACATCTCCGCCGAACAATTCATCGGCATGAGCGGCGAAGGGTTCTTTGTAGGCATTGCCATATCCTGTTACGAATGGATTGCGGCCGTTTCGCTGATAATTATCGCGGTGTATTTCATGCCGGTGTACCTGAAGAACCACATCTACACCATGCCGCAGTTTCTTACGCGGCGTTACAACGAGACGGCAGCCCTCATCATGGCGGTGTTCTGGCTGTTTCTCTACGTCGTGGTGAACTTAACCTCCATTCTTTATCTCGGCTCCGTGGCCATCAACGGCCTGGTCGGGGGTGAATCGCTCCATATGATTCTTCTCGGGCTATCCGTATTTGCCCTCATCATTACGCTGGGTGGGATGAAAGTGATCGGCTATACCGACGTCATCCAGGTGGCGGTGCTGATTGTCGGCGGGCTGGCTACCACCTACCTTGCCCTCGACATTGTGGCCAACACCTTTGGAGCTGACGGCGCCGTCGCCGGCTTTCGCATGCTTATGGAAAAGGCGCCGGATCACTTTCACATGATCTTCGACAAACCGGGACCAGAAAGTTCGCAGGAAGAAATCAGCAAATACCTCATCATGCCGGGTATACTTATGTACGTGGCCGGCCAATGGATAGTAAATCTCAATTACTGGGGATGCAATCAGTACATCACGCAGCGGGCCCTCGGAGCCGACCTGCAAACGGCCCGCACGGGAATTCTTTTTGCCGCCTTCCTCAAACTGCTTATGCCGGTGATCGTCATGCTGCCGGGAATCGCAGCCTATGTGCTGGCCAGGAATGGCAGCTTGCCTGACCTGGTAACCAAAGACCATGCGTACTCGGCCATCCTGAGCTTTCTGCCCACCGGACTTAAAGGATTGTCAGTCGCTGCCCTGACCGCGGCGATAGTAGCCTCGCTTGCGGGTAAGGCAAACAGTATCTCGACCATCTTCACCCTCGACATCTACAAGAAGTATGTGAACAAAGACGCCAGCGAACATCGGCAGGTGTGGATTGGAAGAATTACCGTGGTGGTGGCCATGCTGTTTGCCATATTCTTTACGTGGTCCGATGTGCTGGGCATTGGAGGCGAAGGGGGATTCACCTTTATTCAGAAGTACACAGGCTTCATCAGCCCCGGCGTGTTTGCCATGTTCATCCTCGGCATGTTCTGGAAACGGACGACAGGTACGGCGGCGGTGGCAGGCATCTTCACCGGATTTATTCTTTCCGTGGTCTTCAACAACTACGCGCCGTCCTGGTTCGGCCACGACACCCTGCTGTACACGGCCTATCCGAATGGCCAGGGTGGCTACGAGATACCGTTTCTGTTGTGTATGGCCTTGTCCTTTTTCTTTACGGTGGCGGTTATGGTGATCCTCAGCCTGGCAGGCCCTAAGGAGAATCCCAACGCTTTTGCAATCGACCGGTCTATGTTCAAGGTAAGTATGTCGTCAAGGATTCTTATTTTCGCTATCCTCATGATCCTGGCGGCGCTCTACGTGAAGTTCTGGTAGGCGATCACGCCAGGCGGAGGTGATGGAATGAACCGCATTGACCGCCTTACAGCCATCCTGATCCAGCTGCAATCCCAGAAGGTTGTAACCGCGGAGGAGATTGCCGACCGGTTTGAAATCAGCACGCGCACAGTCTACCGCGACGTAAAGGCGCTCATGGAAGCCGGGGTGCCCATCGGCTCGGAAGCAGGCACCGGCTACTTTATCGTCGACGGCTATCACCTTCCCCCGGTAATGTTCACCCAGGATGAAGCAGGCGCCATGCTGGTAGCCGGCAAGCTGGTCGATAAACTCACGGATAAGTCTGTCCGCGAAGCCTACACCTCGGCGCTGCTCAAGATCAAGTCGGTGCTGCATGCTTCGGAGAAGGATCATCTGGAGAACCTGGATGCCAGTGTGGAGATCTTCCTGCGCTCCCGATCGGATGGAGGCAAGTCATCGGAGTTCCCGGATCATTTTATGACGGCGATCCAGCGGGCTGTCGCGAAAAGGACCGTGTTGAAAATCACCTATACCAACCAACAGGGCGAGAGCACGAAGCGCGAGGTCGAGCCATTGGGTGTGTCGTACTATGGGATGGCCTGGCACCTGATCGGATGGTGCCGGTACCGCAAGGAGTACCGCGACTTCCGCTCCGACCGCATCCGCGACCTGGTGGATACGGGGCAGCCGTTCCATGGACGCGATCATATCTCGTTACAGGAATATTTCAAGAACCAGGAGCGGGCCATGCGGGGATTTATTCCCGTGGTGGCCATCTTCAAGAAGGAAGGCCTTCGTGGTCGCCCGCTGTACGGCAGTACAAAGCAAACCGACCTCGGCGACAGTATCCGTGCCGAGTTCATGATGGACAATATTGATTTCATGGCGCGGTGGATGCTGATGTTCGGGAATAACGTAGAGGTTGAATCGCCGGAAGTGTTGAAGCAGGCGATTGTGCAGATTATTGAAGAGCTCCGCGAACACCACAAGACGGTAGATTCGAGGTTCGCGCTTCACCGGTAGCGGAAGTAACCACCGCGGAGTCGCCGAGCCGCGGAGGAGCGCAAGGAACTCTGTATTCACTTCGCGTCCCGGCGCCTTCGCGGTGAATACCCGGTCTTCCGGGACCCGCCGAACGTGCCTGCCAACCAATCGCCTTCCATTCGTATCTTCGGCCAACGCCTGCTCAACTGGGGCGAAATAATCAGCATGAAATCAACCTCCCCCCGCCGCGATTTTCTCAGAAAACTTATCGCCGGCAGTGCCGCTGCCATGGCGATGCCGGCCATCACGATGGCAACACCCACCGATGAAATTACTCCCCCCGCAGATCCCGCCGATGAACGCTATTGGGAGATGATCAAGCGTCAATTCGCCGTGCAGCCCAACCTGATCATGATGAATGCCGCCAATCTATGCCCTTCGCCCTTTGCCGTGAGCCGCGTGGTACAGGAGACGCTGGCGGACCTGGGTAAGGATGTTTCATTCCAGTTCCGCGACAAGTTTGATGTGATTCGGGCGACTTCCCTTAAGAAACTTTCTTCCTACCTGGGGGTTTCCGCGGAAGAGTTGTGCATCACGCGCAATACCTCGGAAGGCAATAACATTATCGTTAATGGCTTTGACTTCAAGGCGGGTGACGAGATCCTTCTTTGGGATGAGAACCATGAAAGCAACCTGCTCTCCTGGGAACACCGCGCGAAGCGGGCAGGGTTTGTCGTGAAGAAAGTTACGCTGCCTTCGACGCCCTCGGGTAAGGACGAGATCATACAGATCTTCCAGAAGGCCATGACGCCTAAGACACGACTCCTGGCATTCTCCCATATCAGCAATCACAATGCCATCGTCATTCCCGCCAAAGAACTATGCGCCATCGCCCGCAGCCGGAATATCCTGACCCACGTCGACGGGGCGCAGTCGTTTGGCTTCATGGACCTGAACCTCGCTGAACTGGGATGCGATTCCTACACCGGTAGCATGCACAAGTGGCTCATGGGGCCGTTTGAGAATGGGATCCTGTACGTGCGCAAGGAGATCCTCGCCAAACTTTGGCCGCAGATCATCAGCGCGGGGTGGGCGGAAGCCAACAAGCACGCTGACCCCTGGCTGGGTATCCTTGGACAGCGCAACGAAGCCACGCCGGCCGCGATACCGGAGGCAATTGACTTTCATACAGCGATCGGCAAACCGGTGGTCGAAGGGCGGGTCCGCCAGCTGAATACGTACTTACGAAGTGAACTTACGGCCAGGATTCCCGGGGTGAAGTTCATTTCCCCGGAGCCGCTCACGGCCAACATCACCATGTTCAATGTGCCCAATAAGTCGTCCAGCCAGGTGTACAAGGAACTCTATGCCACCTATGGCATTGCCTCCGCGCCCATGGCCGGGGTCAGGCTGTCGCCTAACATTTATAATACGATGGAAGATATTGACCGGGTGGTGGACGCGGTGCGTAAAATCAATGGATGACGAGCTCCTGCGGTTGAGCGGCATTCCTTCAAATTCCTGATTTTTCTTTCAACCGATATGCTGTTGACATAGGGCTGTCATCCGTCAACGGTTTATTCGTATCATGAAAGACATACTGGTTTTTGCCACATCGGTGGACTCGGTTCTCGCCGTCCAAGCGTTGTCCCACGACCTGAATACCGCAGCCGGGGTGAATACCTGGAACTTCGACCTCGACGATTGCGACCGGATACTGCGGGTGACCTCACCGGTTGATGCGGACAGGATTGTCCACGTACTCCAAACCCACGGATTTGACTGCGCTGAATTAAGCGATGCCGTACCACAGGATTACTGGCAACAAATTCAGATGTCATGAGAAAGGTCGTTCTTGGGTTGGCCGTTTCACTCGACGGATATATCGAAGGGCCAAATGGCGAGTTCGACTGGTGTTTCACCGACCAGGATTATGGCATGGCTTCCTTCTTCAAGAGAGTTGACAGCATCTTCATGGGACGGAAGTCGTGGGAGCTGGCGAAATCAATGGGAGGGGAGAGCCCCTGGAAGGGTATTACGACATACGTGTTTTCGAACACCGTTAAGACCATCCTTGAGCCGGACACGGTACTGATGGCGGGTGATTTGATTACTGAAGTCAACAAGTTGAAAGCAGCGCCGGGCAAAGACATTTGGCTTTTTGGCGGAGCCCAATTGACCACCTCGTTCATCAACAACCACCTGGTGGACGAACTCTGGCTATCCGTCCATCCGATCTTGCTGGGATCGGGTAAACCGTTGTTTCAGCACATCGATGGGAGAAAATCGCTTACGTTGATCGAGTCGAAGTCTTATGAGACGGGGCTCGTGTCCCTTCGATATGAGTTGAATCGTTGAAGAACGTACACCGGCGCAACGACTGAATAAGTCGAAGGTTGGGGATTCACGGGTCAAATACCCGATATTGGAATCCAATTCCCGGGCATGCGTATCGAATCGGTTGTTCAGCAGGTGGAGTCGCTCTTTGAGAAGCTAGACGCGGAGATCGCTGCTTTTCAGAAGTCCACGACTCTTCATTGCGGATGGGGCTGCGGCAAGTGCTGCTTCAAGCCGGACATCGAGGCCACGATCCTGGAGTTCCTGCCCTTTGCCCTCCATGTTTACCGCCAGGGGGAAGCCGATCGCTGGTATGATCAATTGAAGACGTCGCCGGATTCGATATGCCTCATCCTTAACCCCACCTCCGCCGCTCAAGGCTTGTGCTCGCGTTATGCTCACCGGGGTTTGATCTGCCGACTGTTCGGCTACTCGGCGCGAACTAACAAATACGGCAAGAAGGAACTTGTCACCTGCGCCATCATCAAGACGGAGCAAGATGAAGCGTTTGAACGTGCCCAGGCGGAAATTGAGCAAGGGTTGCCTGTCCCGGTGATGAACCAGTATTACATGCAGCTCACTTCCATTGATCCGAATCTCGCGGGCACATTCTACCCCATTAACGAGGCCATACGCAAAGCCCTGGAAACGGTGATGCAGTATTACACCTACCAGGCGGAGGATCGGTGACTCGGGAAGGGATTACTTCCCTGTTGAAAGTTTGGATCGTGAAAGCGACTTGATCATATCGGAGGCGAGCCGAGGCATGACCGCGCGGTTATGCGAAGTTCCAGCCGGATTCAATTTCTCGGTCGACCGAGACTCCGCGGGCTTGTTCCAATAGAAGGTAGTGAGCATCACCACGATGGCCACCGCGATGCCCAGGAGTACCAGCCAAATGCGATCGGAGAATGTTTTCATGTCGTGGGAACTTGTTGGCAAA
Organism: Cyclobacteriaceae bacterium; assembly: GCA_041912235.1. GTDB lineage: Bacteria > Bacteroidota > Bacteroidia > Cytophagales > Cyclobacteriaceae > ELB16-189. Next base: position 19,795 of record JAYRNL010000063.1, on the reverse strand, counting down.
CTCAATACCATTTCAAAAACCTTCAAATTCCATTGAATTTTGGACCCTGGGTGTTCAATGGCGTACACCCAGGTCTCTCAATTCGTACAGTAATACCGCTTGTTGGTTAAGGGGTTACCAACCAACTACCCTGAAATATTCAGTCCCGGAAGACCTAATTTCTCACTACCTTTGTTATCGCTGGAAAAGCCAGATTCCTCATGAAGAAGTACCTCTTGCCGATCTTTCTTGTAAGCCTGACGGTCTCCGTCTATGCCCAGGAAGCTGCCAGCCCGGTGAAGTGGATGTCGTTTGAAGAGGCATTGGAACGTTCCAAGACCGAGAAGCGCAAGATCTTCATCGATGTGTATACCGACTGGTGCGGCTGGTGCAAGGTCATGGACAAGAATACCTTCAGCGAAGCCAACGTAGCCAAAATCCTCAACGAGAAATTCTACCCGGTGAAGTTCGACGCCGAACAGACCAAAGACATCGAATTTGCCGGACGCACCTTCAAATTTATCCCGCAAGGAAACAAAGGGGTGCATGAGTTGGCCGTTGCGCTGCTCAACAGCCAGATGTCATACCCGACGGTGGTATTCCTGGATGAGGAGTTCCGAATGATTCAGCCCGTGCCCGGATACCAGAAGGCTCCGGAGTTTCACAGGATGATTCAGTTTATCGGCGAAGACCACTTCCGCAAAATGAAATGGTCGGAATATCAGAATGTGTACAAGTCGCCATATGGTGACACGCCGCCCAATAACGGTTCCGGCCATTGACCGGACATAAAAAAACCCTCGAAAGAGGGTTTTGTATTTTCAGGGAGGGTAGCTCAGTGCTGGTCGCCGGATTCTTCCTGCTCCTTCTTCACTTTCTGCGAATCCACGTAAGCCAAAGCGTTAACAAAACCGAAAATGATGGCGACGATAAGAACAAACAGGTTGGCGCCATTTCCGACTACTTGGTAGAACATAGGGTTGTGGTTATCGGATTCAAAGGTAAGATACCCCCTCATTTCCTCCAAGCCCCTTTTTCAACTTCCTAGATTCCCAATTCCGTTCTGTTCGTCCGGAGCACCTCGATAATGAAGGCGATATGTTCGGCGAGATCAACGCCGAAGAGCTCGGCGCCCTTGTACACTTCCTCCCGGTCCACCTTGGCGGCAAAGCCTTTGTCTTTCAGTTTCTTGATTACCGACTTTGCTTCCAGGGAGGCAATTCCATCGGGCCTCACCTGGCAGCAGGCCACAATGAAGCCGGTCAGCTCATCGCAGGCCAGCAGCCCTTTGTCCAGCCGGGTATCATAGCTGACGCCCCATTTGGTATAGTGGGCCGATATAGCGTGCGCGATGATTTCATTCCCGCTTTCCCGCAGCTTACTGACGATCACGTTGGGGTGTTGATCGGGGTAGGCTTCGTAGTCGGCGTCATGCAGAAGGCCGGCGATCGCCCACGTATCGGCGTCTTCGCCCAGTTTTCGCGCATAGGCCTCCATCACCAGTTCAACGGTGCGCATGTGGCGGAACAGGCTCGCGCTTTGAGTGAGGGAGGCGAGGAGCGCCCGTGCTTCATCCCGGGTGATCATTTGGTCATTTTCTTTTTGCGCCAGTAGAGCATGTTGAATGTGGCGATGCCCAGGATGAATACCAGGACGCCCGCCACGATGATGATCTGGGCATTCCGAAGCTTCAGTGTTTTGTTCTGATCGCTGAGCAGCAGCTCTTCGATGGCGTTTTCCTTTTCCTGTAGGTTCATGGCCATATCCATCTGCGCGATACGGCGGCTGCTTTCTTCCCCATAGACTTTTTCCCTGGCCCCGTCATACTTCAGCAGCATTTCATACGCTTCTTTCATCTTACCCTGGCGCGCCAGGTTAGCGGCTGTACTCTTCAGGATCTGGGGCACGATGTAGTTGGCCTGCAGTTCGGCGGCGAGAGCGAGCGCCTGGTCGAGGTATTGCTGGGCCTGCTTGGGCTGGCCGGCTTTCTCATACATCTCTCCCAGGCTGGCCAGGATAGAGAGTTCCGTGTTGCGGTTTGCCTGCTTACGAACAATCACCAGCGCGCGATCGAAGTATTCGGCGGCCCGTTGGTAGTTGCCCTGGCGGTAATAGAGGTTTCCGGTATTTACGAGGGGATCGGGGAATTCCAGCCCGGCCTTTTCCGCCAGCTTCGAAGCATCGCTGAAATAGGCAAGCGCCTTGTCATAGACTTGAAGATCGCTGTGAATATTCCCGAGGTTATTCATGGAGCCCACCACCTGTTCCGTGTTGCCAAGGGCGACAAATCCCTGGTGTGATTCTTCAAAGAAGGTGAGGGCCTGCGCGAAGTTCTTCTTCATGGAATAGATGGTTCCAATGTTGTTCTTCGTTGTGGCAATGCCCTCGGCGTTGTTCAGTTCCTTGTAGATCTCCAGCGACTTGAAATAGTTGGCCAGGGCCAGGTCCAGCGCTCCCTGGTTGCGGTAGGCAACACCCAGGTTATTGTAGCAGGCAGCCAACCCTTTTTTGTCCCCCACTTCCCGTGCCAGCGTCATCGCCTCACGGGTATATCCGACGGCGGTGACCGGGTCATAATTCACATAAGCGCGGAACAGTTCATTCATCACTTTCACCCGGTCGGCCCCGGATTTGGACTTCAATAATTGCTGAAGGCTGTCAATCGATGTAGCCATCGCCGATGACGCCAGAAAGACCAGCAGGAGTGGCAGTTTTTTCATAGTGTAGCGAAGTTAAGAGATAATGCCGAGTGGCGGTTCAAGGCCTGCACGCCGATTGATGTATTTCGCGATATAATCCGCAAAGGGCAGGCGGGTTGAAAGTTCAACGAGTGGGTCGATCACTTTTCGGCCCGCTGTCTTACCTCGGCGGGTACCTGGCATCCTGTCTTCCGGCGGGTGTCCGATAGCCCGTAAATCAGCCATTCACCTTTCGTATTTCGGATCAACTGGAAGGCATCGACACCGCAATGATTGAATGTCTTATTTAGAAAGAAGGCGTAGTCTGTCCAGACCTGTGCAAAGTCGCCGTCGATGAAGACCTTTTCACCCCAGGTCAGTTCGTTGTATACGTCTTTGTGGGGCGTGCCTACGGCCTTCAGGAATTCCGCCAATGTTTCCTTTCTCAGCACGGGTTCATTAGTTGTTGGATCCTTGACGACGGTAAACAGTACGGCGGCGGGATGAAAAACTTTCCGTATGGAGGCACTGTCGCCGGTCTTCATCGCGTCAAAGAGGGCATGGATGGGTTTCATCACGGACTGCTCCACCTGGGCGGAGGCGGAGAGCGAAGAAAAGATGATGAGAAGAAATAGATAGCGCATATGGATTGGGAACTGGGTTCTGGGAACTGGGTCTGGGGTCCTCTGGCAAGAACGCATAACGAATTCTTAAAACCAACGTATCTTTAGCTATGCTCCGTTTGCTCATCATCGGCCTGTTCGCAACGTCGCTGGCTTATGGTCAGAAGGATGAAGTGCGGAAGAGCATCTATTTTGACGGTGGCAGCTATTACATCGACGAATACCAGGCCGCCGACCTGGCCCATTTCCTCGATTCCATCCCGAACCTGCTGGAAAAATACGAGATCCAACTGATCAGCCATACGGACCCCGTCGGCGGCTTGCGCTATAACCAATGGCTCTCCCGCATGAGGAGTGAGGCGGTGCTGGAGCAAATCCTGCGGAGAGACATTCCCCAGGAGAAAGTGCATATCAAGGACTGGGGCCTGGAAAACCCGGTTTATGATAACAGCTCCTTTGTAGGTCGAATCATGAACCGCCGCGTGGATGTGATCATTCGGCCGGTGGTCTTCTGAGGTATGGTGGGAGTTGGCCCTTGGCCTTTGGCTATTGGCTCTTGACCTTTTGCTCTTCGCCACCAGCCAACTTCCAGGCGCCAACCTGTCCTATTCCGGACACCTTTTTTCACCTGCGGACGCATTTTATGCAACCATTCCTGAATTTGGCCGTCTAATCCTCTGTATCGGCCCATGGCATCATTATTGGCATAAACCCGCGTCCATTACCCATGATCAAGCTCAAAGACATCGATAAATACGTTGATTCCCGGTTCCAGCGAACCTTCATCCTCAAAGGCATCGAACTAGAGGTACAGCAAGGCGAATTCCTTACCATCATGGGCCCGAGTGGCTCGGGGAAGTCCACGCTCATGAATATCCTCGGCATGCTCGACGAACCGTCGGCAGGGGAGTATTTCTTCTTCGACGAGCCGGTGCATAAAATGAAGGAGAAGGCGAAGAGCGACATGCACAAGAACTACATCGGTTTCATCTTTCAGGCCTACCACCTTATCGACGAGCTGACGGTGTATGAGAACATCGAAACGCCGCTGTTATACAAAGGCATTGGCAGCAGCCAGCGCAAGAGCATGGTGGCCGAGCTCCTGGACCGCTTCAACATGGTGGCCAAAAAGGACTTGTTCCCCGAGCAACTCAGCGGCGGCCAGCAGCAACTGGTGGGTATCGCCCGCGCCATTGTAGGTCAACCCAAGCTGCTCCTCGCCGATGAGCCCACAGGGAATCTCCATTCCGAGCAGGGCAAGCAGATCATGGACATATTTGAAAAACTCAATGACGAAGGTATCACCATCATACAGGTCACTCATTCTGAAGAGAACGCAAAGCGTGGAAAACGTGTCGTGCGAATCGCCGATGGGGCTGTGGTGAATGATGAGAAGGTAAGATAGAAACAGGTACAGGAATAGCCAGAGCAGAACGTATGAAGAGGGTAGCAGCAATAATTATTATAACAACGGGCCTGGTCAGCCAGGCCGTCGCGCAGCAAAAGGTGTTGACCTTTGAGGAGGCGGTGCGCATCGCGATGAAGAACAGCGTGACGCTGAATCAGCAGCGGAATCTCCTGGAAGTAAACCAGATGCAGAAGACAGCCAGCTATGTGGCGATGGGACCCAATCTTTCGTTGAATTCGACGGCCGTGCGAATCGACGGTAACTCCTTTAACCCGCAAACGGGTACCGTGGTCAACGGTATTCGTGACAACGTTACCGGAACGCTCAACGGAAACATTAACCTCTTCAGCGGTTTTCGCGCTGTCAATAGCGTAAGACAAAACACACGACTCCTCGATGCCCAGGCATATAATGTCAACCGGGTGACGCAAGACGTCATCAACACCGTGGCCACGCAATACCTGACCGTGATGTTGGATAAGGAGCTGCTGCGCATCGCGAAGGAAAACTATGAAGCCCTCAATCAGCAATATCAGCAGGTGAAAGAGCAGGCGGCCCTGGGGGCCCGATCACCGGTAGATGAATACAACCAAGACGCACAGACCAAGGCGGCGGAACTTCGGGCTGTACAGGCAGAAATTCAACTTAACAACGACAGGACCTTGCTGGTCCAGACGCTTCTCATCGATCCCTTCGAAGAATTTGATGTAGAGCTCCCCAACTGGGATATCAACCAGATTGGCAGCGAGACGCTCAATCCGCAGGAGCTGGCTGACAAGGCGAAGATTCACCGCGGCGATTACCTCAGGGCAGTGCGGCAGGAGGAAGCGCAGCGGTTTGGATTGGCCGGCGCGCGCGGTCAATACATGCCAACACTGTACGCGTTCGGATCCTACGGTTCAGCCTACAATTTTCAGCACAACGTGCCGGATTCCATCGATGACGGTTCGGGCAACATGATTCCCAACCCCGGCAAACCGAGGCCGTTTGAGGAGCAGTTCCGTCAGAACAACGTCTACAAACAATACGGTCTGCAACTGAGCATTCCGATCCTTAACGGGTTCCAGGCTCGCTCCAATGCGACGCAACAGAAGAAACTCTACGAAAATGCACAGTTGACTCGCAAGAACGTCGAGTACCAGATTCAAAATGACGTGGTTCGCACGGTGCGCAACTACGAAGGGGCCAAGAAACAATATGGCATTACTATCGATCAACTTAAGGCCGCCGAAGTAGCCTTCCAGCTGGAGACCGAGCGCTACAACCTGGGCGTTACCAACTTCGTCGACTTCGTCAATGCCAACCGCGCCTTTGTCCAGGCCCAGGCCGACAAAGCCCGCGCAGAATACAACCTCGTCTTCCAGAAGCTCCTGCTTGAATACGCTGTAGGTACGTTGAAGGCTGATGATATAGCTGGCGCGAATTGACGCGTAGGTATTGGCCGTAGCCTTCTCCCAATAGCCAACAACCAATGGCCAGCTGCTAAATTCCCGGTTTATTCCTATATTTGCGGCCCCCCAAACGGGTGGGGCGCGCTGGCAGGTTCCAGGCGCTATTGTCAAACAAAATTGCTTCCGGAGCGGGCCCGGCCGGAGCATGTAACCCAGGGCCGATCAAGCATGGCAAAACAAAAGGAAAAAAGCGCCGACAAAGAGGTGAAGAAACCCCTTGCTGTAAAAGGCGCTGAAGCTGACGTGGACGTAAAGACCGCCGAAGTTGAACTGGAAAACGACGAACTGGCCGCCTTCAAGGCCGCCAAGCGCGCCGAAGAAGAGGAGGGCTTGAACCGCGTTATCCGCGATGTCACCGCGCGCCAAAGCGCAGCCTCATCGGTATCAACAGAAAATTTCGACTGGGACGCGTTCGATCGCAAAGGATTCGGCGAAGGGTACTCCGCCGCCGAGCGTGAGCAACTGAACAATCTCTATTCCGGCACCGTGACCACGGTTGCCAACAGCGAAGTAGTGAAAGGTATTGTCGTTGGCATCAACAACCGCGACGTTATCCTCAACATCGGGTTCAAGTCGGATGGCCTCGTGCCGCTGGCGGAATTCAAGGATATGCCGAATTTGAAAATCGGCGACGAAGTGGACCTCTTCATCGAGGAGCGTGAAAACGCCATGGGCCAGCTCGTGCTCTCCCGCCGCAAGGCCAAGCTCGTGAAGGGCTGGGAGTATGTGCAGACCGCCCTCGACAAAGATCAGGTGATCGAAGGTTTTGTGAAGCGCCGCACCAAAGGCGGTCTTATTGTCGACGTGTTCGGCATCGAGGCCTTCCTGCCCGGTTCACAGATCGACGTGAAGCCCATCCGTGACTTCGATATCTATGTAAACAAGAACATCGAGGTGAAGGTGGTGAAGATCAACTACACCAACGACAACGTGGTGGTATCGCACAAGGTGCTCATCGAGAAGGACCTCGAGCAGCAGAAGGCAGCCATCCTCACCAACCTAGACAAAGGTCAGGTACTCGAAGGCGTCATCAAGAACATGACCAACTTCGGCGTGTTTATCGACCTGGGCGGCGTAGATGGATTGCTCCACATCACGGACATTTCGTGGGGCCGCGTAGCGCATCCGGAAGAGGTGTTGAAACTCGATCAGACGGTGAAAGTCGTTGTTCTCGATTTCGACCAGGACAAGAAGCGCATCAGCCTCGGCATGAAGCAGCTTACCCCGCACCCGTGGGAGTCGCTGCCGGCCGAGATTGTGGTAGGCTCCAAAGTGAAGGGCCGCATCGTGAACGTGGCCGACTATGGCGCGTTCCTCGAGCTGCAGCCCGGCGTGGAAGGTCTTATCCACGTGAGCGAGATGAGCTGGTCGCAGCACTTGCGCAACCCGCAGGATTTCATCAAGGTGGGCGATACGGTCGAAGCCGTGGTCCTCACCATCGACCGCGAAGAGCGCAAGATGTCGCTCGGCATCAAGCAACTCACCGAAGATCCCTGGACGCGTCCTGAGGTGCTCACCAAATACGCTGTGGGCACTACGCATAAAGGCATCGTCCGCAACCTGACAAACTTCGGGCTGTTCCTGGAGTTGGAAGAAGGCATCGACGGCCTCGTGCACGTGAGCGACCTGAGCTGGACCAAGAAGGTGAAACATCCTTCCGAGTTCACGAAGGTTGGCGAAACCCTCGAGGTGAAAGTACTCGAACTTGACGCGACGAACCGCCGCCTGGCTCTTAGCCACAAGCACATGGAGCAGAACCCGTGGGATACGTTCGAAACGATCTTCACACCGGGTTCCGTACACAAGGGCACCGTGGTGAACAAGAACGACAAGGGCATGATCGTCGAGCTGCAGTACGGCATCGAAGGCTTCTGCACGATCAAGAACATCACCAAGCAGGACAGCAGCAAGACCGAAATCGGCGAATCGCTTGACTTCAAAGTGCTGGAGTTCTCCAAGGATGATCGCCGCATTTCGTTGAGCCACAAGGCCACCTGGTCGGCGGAAGAGGAGAAGCCGGCACCTGCCGCCGCTCCGAAGCGCAAGCCGGAGTCGAAGGGCAAGACCATCGCCAACATCAACCAGCAGAGCGAGAAGTCGACGCTGGGCGACCTGGAAGCGTTGAGTGCTCTCAAGGAAAAGATGTCCGCTGCCAAATCAGCCGCGGCATCTGACGAGACCAAGAGCGAATAAGGTAAGTATTTGGCTATACGAAGAAAGGTGACTGGAAACGGTCACCTTTTCTTTTGCTTGTCAACGTGCCAGGTTGGGAATTCTCACCGTTCACTGTTCACCGCTCTCAGTTCACCGTTTACCGTACAGCTTCAATAGTACTTCATCCTCATCACCACCCACTTGTCGGCGGTGAGAAAAAAGTCGAAGTCATCATACACCGGACGACGGATGGCAGCGTGGTAATAGTCGGAGAACGCGTGTCCTTCTTTGGGTAGGAACCAGCCCATGTCAAGTTTGATGTTGTTGTTTTCATCATCCAGCAGGGCAATCCCCATGTGCCTGGAGGGCACGCCATGGACGGTCAGCGTAAGGGAATCCGCTTTCATGGCCGATTTGGACACCACCACCTTGAGAAACCCATGGAGGTCAGGGAAGGGAGAGGAGTCATCGTAGAACTTAAACCGGAGAACGCCGTCTTTATTGCGGATGTCTGTCACCGTGATGTGAATCGTATAGGTCGCCACGGACGAAGGCTGTGCATTCACATTACCTGCATTCGCGGAAACCAGACTCCCAGGCACCGGCATCCACACCACGGTGTCCGCCTGGGCATAACTGATCCCTTGAACAAGAAAAACGCAGATTATGATCCCCCAAACCCTCATTCCATATCACCTCTATCCTAAAGATACGCAATTAATACCCGGGAGGTAGTTGATCAGATCTATACAGAGCAGAATCACCGGTTTGTGTTGAATGGGTGGACGTTGAACTTCCGCCATGCAACGAACCTTCTCAGGTTCCGTTAATTCGATTTTCATCATAGACCCATTTCGTATGATCAGCAAGCGCCTGCTCCCCTTGTTTATGGTAGTCCTGCCGGCCGCAACCAACGCCCAGGATATGCTGAGACTTGCCAACCTGGAGTCGCACAACGTGCAATTCGACCAGGTGGAGTACAAAAAGAAATCAGCCATCCGCATAATTGAGAAGCCGGGTACACGGGGAGAGGCCATGGCCATGGTAAAGGGCACGGCTTTCAGGAACGGCACCATTGAGGTTGAGCTTGCCGGCGATCGCCGGCCCGAGTCGGATACCACCAACCGGGGATTTGTAGGGATCGCCTTCCGCATTCAAAAGAAAGACACCATGAAGTTCGAGTGTTTTTACCTCCGTCCAACCAACGGCCGGTCCACGGACCAATTGCGACGCAACCATTCAACCCAATACGTCTCCGAGCCTCAGTATCCGTGGTACAAGCTTCGAAAGGAGTTCCCCGGTGTCTATGAATCGTATGTCGACCTGGCGGCCGGTGAATGGACCAAGGTGAAGATCGTCGTCAACGAACGACAGGCGAAGCTCTACGTCCACGATTCCCCGCAGCCTTGTCTCATCGTCAACGACCTCAAGCACACGCCCGAATCCGGACCCGTGGCGCTGTGGATTGGGCTGGGTACCATAGCCCATTTCCGGAATCTAAAGGTGACCATGCAGTAAACAACGAGCGTTCACTGGGAACTCGTTCCGGGTCCACATAACGTTTTTCTATCCCGCAATCCGGGGTGCCGCCGCGTCCAACAGGCGAAAAACAATAAACACTGGCGCACCGGTTTGTGAAAGTCAATACAAGAAATTGAAGGCGTTGAAATTAATTTAGTGGTTGAAGGGATACGAATAACCAACCACAACAGATATGAATTCTCGCCTGGTTCCTTCCCGAGCTAGTCTCCTGGTGAGCCTGCTTGTCAGCGCATGCCAGAGTGCTGAGGTCAATCCGACCCAGTCCGGAGGTGATTCTTTGTTCATTCACTTTGCCCTGGATCAGCAGACGGATCTGGAGGCAGCGGTGAACACCCCTGTGGCACGGCGTTGACAAAGGCAAACGTTCCCGGGGAGCCGGGCACGACGGCCGTGAACATGACTGCGCCGGTAACCTACGAACTCAGGCAAGGCAACCAGTCAACATGGTGGACAGTTGATGCGGTGACCGTGGGATGCCGTATCCTCATCGATGCCTCTCATGACGGCGGCGTTTGGTGGTTTCCGCAGGGTCCGGCTACCGGCTATAGCATGAGCCAACCACACCAGGGCAAGGCGTTCGCCGACCTGTTGCGCAGCAAAGGTTTTGAGGTGACGGAGTTGGGACGTGACAAGGAACTGACGGATGAGATGTTCATTGGTTATTACATCGTCATACGCGCGGGTGGGTTCAACACGTACACAACAAAAGAGAAGGGGGTATATGCCCGACTGATCTCAAGGGGCACGAATCTGGTGTTGTTCACCGACCACATGGCCAACGATCCGGCAGACGAATTGGCGGAATCCATCGGTCTTGTATTTAAGGGCGTTGCGCGCGGCACGGTTACTACGCTGGGAACACATCCCATCACGGAAGGAATGACGTCGATGGATTACCTGGTGGGTTCGGCACTCACGAATGCGGGCAGTAACGCCAACATTCACGTCCTCGGCTGGCTTGGCCCCTCAGACTTTGCCGATCTCAACGCCAATGGCGTCCAGGATGTTAACGAACCCAATGCTCCGCCGGTCATGGGAATTGTCACGACCCCAAAAAGTGAAATCTTCTTCATCGGCGACATGAACGGCCTGCAGTTTCAGCCGCAACCCTTTATCAATAACCTGATTACCTGGATGGGAGGTTGTTTCTGAACGGGTTACTCGTGCGGGGAGACTCAGTGTCAGCCGCCTTGATCTATTTGTTGTTACTTCGCTTGTCCAGAAACATGTTCATCGCTTCCAGCCTGTCGGTATTGATCAGATCCACGCCGGCATCCAACAGAACGCTCCAAGCCTCTTCACGGTCAGGTATAGCCCAAAGCCTGAGTTTCTTGTTTTCGGCGTGTACACGTTGGGCAAGAGCCCTGACCTTCTCGAGGTCTGAAGAGTTCGGTGTGCCCTTGCCATTCCACTGCATCCAATGACGGTATTGATCGCTGATCAGGGGCATCTTGTCTGCTGGATATCCTTTCCCGAGATCATCCGGCCGGCCATCCATCGTCACGTTCGCTGATTTCAGTATCAGTTCGAAGTCGCGATTGCCGGAGATGATGATGCGCACGATGCCTGTGGGGAATAGTCTTGGATATCCGCAGAGAACTTCCAACAGCTTCTGCAACGTGGCTGTGGGATTCGTCTTGATATCGACCAGCAGCGTTATTGAATCAATGAACTTCCTCCCGGCCTCAAGCGCGGCCATGCTATCGAGCGGACTTAGATACAAAGATTCCAGGGTTCGCCTTTCGGAAGCTTTGGGTCTTCCGTGCGCGACATACAACCGATCATCGATGAGGTGGATGTCCACTTCCAAACTGCGGAAGCCATGGTCCATCGCATCAAACAAAGGGCGGGCATGCTCGTAGTCGTTATGCGCATGGGCTTGCGGATGCATGGCCTGACCCAGGCAGGTAGCCGTGGAGACCAGTAAAGCAAGGAGACAGGTGGACCTCATGGTTGAATCCATCACCGGTTCAAGGTTCAAAGTTCAAGGCTCAAATTTCAAAGTTTAGAGTTCAAGGCATGCCACGGGCCTGTCCGCCGAGTGGTGAAGTCTGAAGGATAGCGCGCATTTGGCAGGCGGATTCAAAGTTAAACTTTGGACTTTGAACTTGGAGCTTTGAACTAAGGTCTCGGACTAATTACACCAAAGGCATTTTTCAGTGCCGCCGCGCTGCTTACTTTGCGCGACCTTCAATCAATCTGCTATGAAAAGACTTATTCTACTGTTACTGACCGTCAGTCCGCTGTTGAGCGCAGCCCAGGCTTCGTATTTCTATCCGACGGCTACGGCGCTGAATAAGAATATTCCCACACCGGAAGCATTTCTCGGCTATCCCATCGGGTCGCACCACACCCGGCACGACAAGATTGTTGAGTACTTCAAGCTTCTCGACCAGCTTTCCGACCGCTTCACGCTGGAGGTAATCGGTGAAACCGTTGGGCACCGGGCGCAGATCGTCGCCAAGATAACGTCGCCGGTCAACCATGCGCGACTGGAAGAAATTCGCAAGAAGAACCTCGAGAACGCCATTGACATCCCGTTGGTCATCCAGCTGGGATACAATGTTCATGGCAATGAGCCATCCAGTTCTGAAGCGGCCATGCTTACCGCTTACTACCTCGCTGCCAGTGAAGACGAAGAGACGCTCAGGTGGATGAATGAGTTGGTTATCTTGTTGGACCCGGTTTACAACCCCGATGGCCGCGACCGTCACACGCATTGGGCCAACATGCACAAGGGAACTCCGCCCGTATCCGACCCGCTCGACCGTGAGCACACCGAGGCATGGCCAGGCGGCCGTACGAATCATTATTGGTTCGATCTTAACCGCGACTGGTTCCTGGGCGTGCATCCGGAAAGTCAGAACCGTATCCGGTTCTTTCACCAATGGCGACCGTACCTGATGACCGATCACCATGAGATGGGGAGTGGTTCTACCTTTTATTTTGATCCCGGGAAATACACCAGCAACAATCCCATTGTGCCTCCATACATCTATGACGTCGTTCATCCTCGTTTCGCGGAGTACTTTTCGAAGGGAATGAACTCGATCGCGTCGTTGTATTTCACGGAAGAAGCCTACGACAAGCTTTACCCTGGTTATGGATCCAGCTATGTGAATTTCTACGGCGGCATCGGATTTCTGTTTGAGCAGGCCAGTTCGCGTGGACATGTGCAGGAAACTTCCACCATTCCGATCACGTTTGGCTTCACCATCCGCAACCAGTTCACCGCCTCGCTCGCCAGTATCCGCGGCGCAGCAGGTGAAAAGGAAATGTTGCGCAAGCTCCGCCAGAACTTCTTCAGCTCCGCCATGGCCCAGGCCAAAGCAAGCCCCATCAAGGGCTATGTGTTCGGCGAGCCGCAGGATGTGAGTCGTACCAACGCTTTCATCAACCTGTTGCTGATGCACCAGATTGATGTGTACGAACTGGGCCAGAACGTAACTGTCAACGGGAAGACCTTTGAAAAGTCGAAGGCCTACGTCGTGCCCACGGAGCAAACCAATTACATCATGGTTCGTTCGGCTTTCGAAAAGGATATTACTTACCGCGACAGTACATTTTACGATGCATCAACCTGGTCGCTGGTGCACGCGTTCAACATGCCCCATGGCGAGCTGCGCACCGCCTTTACGAAAGGAAACGCGGTGAAGACCACGCCGGTGAAAACTCCTGCCCCGGTCGTGAAGAGCGCTTACGCCTACCTGGCCGACATCACCGATTACCAGGCGCACAAGGCTATCTATCAGCTACAGCAGGCAGGCGTGATTGTTCGCACCAGCTTTCAGCCATTCACGATGAAGGTCGGCGGTGCCGATCGGTCTTTTCCTAGAGGAACCCTGGTGATCCCTTCCCAGCAGCAGAAGCTCGACGGCGACAAACTCTTTGAAGCGGTGAAGAACGCAGGCCTGTCAACGGGATTTGAATTTGTCGCGGTGGATGGCGGCATGACTGCCAAGGGCATTGACCTGGGTTCCGGATCCGTGCGCACGGTTCCGTCGCTGAAGGTCCTCATGCCCATCGGCAATGGTGTAACCTCGGCTGAGGCAGGCGAAGTATGGCACCTGCTTGACCAGCGTGTGGGGATGCCGATATCCAAGGTGGACCTTCAGAATTTTGGGCGGGTGAATCTTAACAATTACAACGTCATCGTCATGGTGGGCGGCAGCTACCCGTCCGACAAGCCCACGATAGAGAAGATCAAGGCCTGGGTCCAGGCGGGTGGAACGTTGATCACCCTGAAGACCGCTTCGGAGTGGGCCATTCGGCAGGGCATTGTCAAGGAGAAACTGGTGCCGATGGATACCGTCAAGAACCCGAAACGTGTTGACTTTGATCTCGCGGCTGACACGGAAGGCGCGCGCCAGATCGGAGGTTCTATCTTCCAGGTTGACCTGGACCTTACGAACCCGATAGGCTTTGGATTTACCGATCGCAAGGTATCCATCTACCGGAATGGCCGGACCTATCTGCAGCCGAGCAAGTCGCGGTATAGCACCATCGCCCAGTACGGGCCCAATCCCTTGATAGGAGGATATATTCATAAGACGGAACTGAAGAAGGTGGCCAACACGGCGGCCATCCTGATGAGCACAGACGGGCAGGGCAGGGTCATTCTGTTCTCCGACAACCCAAACTTCCGTGGCACGTGGTACGGCACGAACAAGCTGTTCCTCAACGCGCTGTTCTTCGGTCCGCTGATTTCGTTGCCGGGAAATTTTGGTGTGGGAGAGGAGTAATCTCATTGACGTGGATCACGCATGAAACGTAAGAATCCGGACTATCGCAGTCAAATTGGTGACGGATCAGGGGAGAGCCAGGTATGATTACGAGAACAACAGACACGGCGGCAATCACCAGACAAGCGATGGTCTGGATCAGCGGCGCTTTCCTTTTTTTGGCCTCCTTGACCTTGGCCCAATCACCAGCCTCAGTTTCCTCTTCACCCATCCCTGAGAAGTACCAACTCCTGCCGCAGGGCGAGGTAATGCCCGGGGGTTGGCTGAAGCAACAGATACAGGAAAACCTCGACGGCTTTACTGGCCACCTCGACAGCCTGGCTCCGGACCTCATCATCAACGACGACATTTATGGAAAGAACCGGCTGTCGAAAAATGTCAAGAGCAAAGACGTTGGCGCCGTTGGCGTGGAAGGAGACTGGCAGGTGCAGTTCCTCTGGTGGAACAGCGAAACGCAAAGCAACTGGCTTGACGGCTACTTGCGCAGCGCCATACTGACCGGGGACAAGAAACACCTGGCGAGGGTAGAAAAGGATGTAGAGCGGTTGCTTGCGACCCAGGATGCAGATGGTTATCTGGGCATCTACGACCAGGACCTGCGCTATCATTTTGATAACGAGAACGGTGAGCTCTGGGCAAAGGCCACCTTGTTAAGAGGCTTGTTGGCATGGTATGATTACAAGAAGGATAGTCGGGTGCTGCGAGCCATTGAGCGTGCTGCGCAGAACGTAATGGACAACTACCCGGCCTATCGGTCCAGGCCCTTTTATTCCACCAATCCCAACGTGGGTGGCGTTACACATGGAATTACCATAACCGATGTATTTGAAAGCCTGTATCGCCTTACCGGCAAGACCACCTATCGCGACTATTGTGTTTTTCTCTACGATGATTTCTCGCAGCAGGTGTTGAATGAAGATGGTCAGTACAAGAAATTGATAAACGACACCCTTCCCCTGTTCGGCCATAGTGTACACACCTTCGAGCAACTCCGGTCGCTGGCAGCCGCCTGGCAGGCTTCCGGGAAGCAAGAACTCCGGGAGGCGCTGGCAGGCTTCGTCAGGAAGATTGAAGGCATTACGATGCCATCAGGCGCCGCGGTTGGCGACGAGTGGATTGGAGGGAGGAAGGCCGATGCCACTTCGCGAGGTTACGAGTATTGCGGGCTTCATGAGTTGATGCATAGTTACCTCGAACTGATGGTCAAGACCGGCGACCCATCGTACGCGGCCCGCGCCGAGCGGATATTTCTCAACGCGGCCCAGGGCGCGCGCTACCCCGGAGGCAGAGCCATTACCTACCTGAAGACAGACAACTCGTATGTGCTGGCGGGCGGATTGAACGGCGATACATCCGATAAGCACCAGACGCGTTATCGCTATTCACCGGTACACCGCGAAGCCGCCGTGTGTTGCGTGCCAAATGCCGGCCGCATAGCACCATACTACGTGCAGTACATGTGGTTGAAAGATGGGCAGGGCCTGGTTTATGCGCTGCCCGGACCCGGACAGGTGCGCACGAAAGTAAATGGGAAGTTGGTAACCGTGAAGGCCGATACCGACTATCCCCACGATTACCGGTTTACGTTTACTGTTTCGGCACCCAAGCAGTACTTTGCGTTGAAAATACGGAAGCCTGCGGGCGTGGTGAAGTTTGTGCTGGATCAACCGTACACCGAAGAAGACGGTTACATCGTGATCAAGCGAGTTTGGAAATCGGAAACCGTAACGCTAACCTATACACCCGAGGTGGAGAAGAAGGTTGGTGGAAAAGGAGAGGTCTATTTCACCTACGGTGGAGTAGTGCTAGCCTTGCCCATAGCCGCCACGGAAGCTAGGACCAAGACGTATGCGGTAAAGGGATTCTATGATTTCAGCCACACGCCGATCCAACGTGTGGTGTATGAATATGCGGGTGAGCCGGTTAGTCTGACAGGTCCCGGCCTTCAGTTTAGTACCTGGTTGCTCAACCCGGCAACGCGGCAAAAAGAGCGCGTAAACCTGATCCCGATGGGGGACACCCTACTTAGGCAGGTGACCTTCAAAGACTCGACCGGGAAATAGACGGTGCATCTAAAAAGCTTGAAGAGATAACATTGGCGTGGGGTCGCGTGGAAACGACCCTGCTTAGTTTCGTTGGTGACTTTGCTTAGTTTTGCGCCGCATGAAATTGGTCCTTTTCCTCGGCATGCTGGCGCTTTGCAACCTGGCCAAGGCTCAGCAGAACTTATTCAATATTCCTTCGGGGGACGTTAACCCCAAGGGAGAATTGTTCGTACAGCAGCAGTTCAATTTTTACAAGGTTGATCAATTGGAGTCGAAGACTCACCTGGTCTATGGTTTAAATCGCGGCTGGGATACCGGCATAAACCTTGTCGATATGCCGGTCAACCTGTCGGGTGGCCCGGCATTTTCACACAACGATAACATCGCCCAAAAGCCCCTTTACCCCGTGATCATGGGTACGCTCCAGAAACAATGGATAGTGTCACCTCATGTTGAGGTGAATGTGGGTACTCAACTGGGCACCAACATTTCGAACGATACCCGAAATATGAAGTTGGCCTATTTCAACTACGGCATTGTTCGCTGGGGGTCGGACAGCCATGTCCACCTGGTTGGTGGGCTTTATCATGCCAATGACGTTTACGTTGGAGGGACAACTTCCCAGCAGGTCGGATTTATGTTGGGTTACGAAATAAAGCTAACCAGCAAACTCTTGCTTATGGGCGACTTTATTTCGGGGAACAACAAGAAATCCAACACCGTGTTGGGTGGAGGTTATACCTTTGGTGACCGCGTCCAACTGTTTGCCGGAGCCCTGTTCGCATTCCCCAACCGTCAACTGGAAAATGGTCTGGTATTGGAGCTTAACTGGTTTGGATGGGATTTCATGGGAGAATAATCAGTAAGATAACCTTCCACGAAAGAATACATACTCACTTATGCTTAGACTGGCTTGCTTTTTTCTTGTACCCACCAAATGAGACGTTTTCTGCTCGCGGATTAACTACAAGGATCCCTTTTGACTGTCAACGAATGAGAGTGTAACTCTTGTAAGAGCGTCTGCCCTCATTCCTCCAGGTTTGACCTGACCGATTGCTTTCGTTGGACCAGTTGGCCGGATATTCGTCAAGATCATTCGAAGTCGCACTTGATTAGAAGAAGGCCAACTGCACCTCAGTTTTTACTTCCTCACGTAGGCTTTCAAAAAACGCGAACTGAATCGATAGCTGACTCCGAACTCAAAAATCAGCCCGGATGCTTCCTTTGAACTGAGGTACAAGGGTCGCAAGGCGGCGTGAAGGTTGATGTAGCTGCAATACAACGCCGGCTCTGCATAGTAGACCGAAACGGATTCCGAGCCGAACTTATCTTTGCCAATCCGTATCAGGAAGTTGCCGACAAGGCCCGGGCTCCAACCGTTGAACGTCACAAAGTCATGGTCGCCATTGTACAGCCTCGGAGTAATTTCTTCAGTCGCATAGTTCAACTCAACTTGCATGATGAATTCACTGCGCGCCCATTCGTGGACTACCTTGTTCAGGGCAAGGCCGACGAGGATCGTAACGGGGTGCTTACTCGGGTCGCGCGTGGAGGAGATGGTGTAATTCTTTTTTAAATCGTTCGCCCAGAGCACCGCGGTAATCCCCACACCGAAACTTTTTGGCGTGTACATCAAATCAATCTTGACCCCCGCGCCGGGATTTTGAAAACTGGCGGCAGACCCCTGGTATCCGTTGGCGACAACCCCTGCAAGAAAATCCAGTCGCCTGCCCGATTGGGTGTATGACAGGATCTCATCCGACGATGTCGGAGCCAACGGATCACGTTGCTCAATCGGGTACGTTGGCATGGGAACCGTGAAGGAATAGTACCCCGGGGCAGGCCTCCCTTGTTCCACTCCAGGTCTGAATTCATGGACAATTCGAGGGAATGTCTTTCGCAGGCTATCAATGATGGCCGGGTCTTCTGTGCCATTAAGCTGTTCCAGGGTGGGATGTCCCAGTTCATCAATCCTCACTTTCACTACCAGGGATACATTCGACAAAGCCTTTTTCTGAACGGGTGAGAACGGAATCTGCAGGAAGGGAAAGATAATCACCGAAACATCCCCTTTGGGTCCCGCTGCGCGGAAGGTGGAGTCAATGGTTTGTGCACAAAGGGAGGTACTGAACCAGAGACATGCGGATGCGAGCAAGAAGGTGGTTCTGATGAACATGCTGGCTGACTTCGCTGAAGATAGTCAATGCGTTGATCTTCTTCAGCCCAAATGAGCCGATTGGATGGATCATTTTCGCCCGAAGAAAACCAAAACCCTTCCAACTACCTCGACAGCGCTTTCCTTGGGTGAGGTCTCGAGCGGCCGCCTCCGCGAGGCGCTACGGGCGGCCAAGGGATTCGAACCGCTGTAGGAGTAACAATTTTTTGGCGGATTACCTTCGGTGATCCTGAAGGGTGGGCGCTTCAACGAAGAACAAGACCTCGCCTGCCTTCGCTTCGCTACGGCAGGCTGGTTTTGTATTTCTTGACCTCGCCGAAATGAAACATTTCGCTCGGCCCAGAAATACAAAACCGCCGCCGACTTCGTCGGGGCGGTCTTGTTCTTCGTTGAGGTCTCGAGCGTACTATGCAAATGCCAAATCAATATCAATTTCGAGTCCCGATCCCCCTCCTGTGAGTAAGAAGTGGGTAAAATTGTGTGGGTAAAGAAGTGGGTATTGGTTCGGTATCGCTGTGGGTAAAGAATAAAGCTGAAAAGGCTATAAGTACTAAGCTGTATAAAACGGCTACTTAATATCCTTCGAATACTTCCAAACTTTTTGATAAAAACTGCAATGTAGACTGAAATATTGTAACTATATTTACTGCAATTAAGAATAATATTATCTTATTAATTTGACACATGGAAAAGATCGGTAAATCAAATAGTAAAACTGCAAGGATGGCGGCAGCGGTGTTTTTCTCTATTTGTGTTCCGATGTCTATTTGGGAGTCAAATGTGCAATCAAAGATTTTTGTACATCAGGATCCTGTCGCAACCGCTCACAATTTACTCTCGAATGAACTTATTTTTCGAAGTTCAATCATCAGCCATATAATCGGAACAGCAGTTTTTATTTTTATGATGTTGTTGCTCTACAGACTGTTCAAACCTGTAGATATCCATTTAGCTAGGCTCATGATCATTCCGATACTCGCGCAATTTCCAATCGTTT
>JAYRNL010000062.1:0-42138 GCA_041912235.1 Cyclobacteriaceae bacterium | reverse complement strand
GCTCGAGCTCGACAGTCGGTTGCACCTTGTTGGTTTTGAACACCTGTCAGGCCGGTTGTACCTGCTTTTCCGCGAATCGCAGACCACCTACCTGAATTTTCAACTCGCCACGCTCGATTTTCGTCAACATTCGGTACAGCTGGATAAGGTTCGATTCGATCTCAATTTCCAGTTGACTCATTTTACTGTTGCCGGAACTACGGCTCTATTTGGAGGGTATATCAACAGCGAAGCCGCCGTCCTGCTCTTCGATCATTCAAGTGATCACCCCAAGGTGTTGCCGGGAATGTTTACCAAAGACCTTTCCCTGTTGGATCTCCGCGCAAACATCAACAACAGTTTCAACGTACTGCTCCTCGAAAAGCGCCGAGCCGGTCACCAGGTGCTCTTGGTACGGACGTTTGATCCCAACGGAAACCTGCTTATCGACGATGAGATTCCCATCGATTCACGGTATACCATCCTTTCCGGGATAACGAGTCAGTTGGTACACGAGGAAATGCTTATTGCCGGCACCTTTGGATCGGGCAATAGTAATGACGCCCTGGGCATCTATTCAGTTACTGTCGATCCATTCCGGGAACAGCCCGTCGCCTACGCCGACCTGGGTTCCATCAGTCACTACCTCGATTACCTCCCCGAAAAAAAGGCTCAAAAGGTTCGCGACAAGATTCAGAAAGAAAAGTCATCGGGGAAAGTACCTCACTACAAGGCCAATCTTCTTCCGATCAAAATGGCGGAAGTCGGGAAGTCATACTTTCTCTTTGCTGAAACCTTTCACCCGCCAAGCAATGTGACCTACTATCCCTATGGTAACCCCGCCTGGAACAGTTTGTACTATCCTTACGCCACACCGGGATATCCCTACCGTTCCAGTGCGTTTGACAATCCCTACTACACCCAATCGAATCGCAATGCGGAAGTGAAAATGATTGAGTCCCTTGTGGTGAGGTTCCGCTCCCCGTCCTCAACTCCTGACGGAGTAACCTTGACGTTCGATGATGTGCGTCGCCCCATCCTGGACCAAACCAGTGACTTCATCATCCGGAAAGACTCCGTGATACTCGCTTACAAATACAAGTCCGACATTTTCTATCAACATGAGTCGGAAGATCCGTTCAGTCGACCTGTTCCGGTCAAGATGGCGGTACAATTAGCCCAACCCATGGACATTCTCAAGGATGAGGAAGATGAAGGCGGTCTTCGGTTTTGGTATGGACAACACTTTTATGCCTGGGGCTATCGCCGCGTGAAGGCCACACTGGGTGACGAAGTTGAATCCCGGTATGAATTTTATGTCAATAGGCTTGACTATTAGGTCCGCCGCCTTCGTGATGGGAATTTTCTTGTCGCTGCCGGCCATCGGGCAGGTGGTACAAACGGCTCGTTATGAAATCAAAGTGGCCAACCGGGATGAGCCACGCTATTCGGCCGTAAAATTGGGTGAAAACGGAATGATGATCTACCGGAGAATAGCAGGCAAAAAGGATGACCACTACGAATTGATCAAACTGGACACCGCCCTGAAGGAGAATTGGAAGGGTGTAATTCCTGTAAGCAAGAAACTGGACATCATTCAAAGCCGATCATTCGGAAACAATTTGTATTTCCTGATGAAAGATCCGGCGTACATCGGCAAGGACCTGATCATTGTCGTCATAAACCAGTCCAATGGCACCTACCGGGTTCACCAGGTTAGAAACATCATCCCCTTTTACCCCGGAGAATTTGTGCTGACAGAGAAAGCCGCGCTGATCGGAGGATATTTCAACAGCAGGCCGCTGGTGCTGCACTATAGCTTCGATAACCAGAATGCCAGGATTTTGCCGGGGTTCTTCAACGCCCCCGGGGAACTTGACCAGATTAAGTTGTCACCCGACGGCACCACAGATATTATCGTCAGCTCGAGAAATTTCGATAGGAGGAGGGCGCTTTGGATTCGTACGTATGATACCCAGGGTGAACTGCTGAGAACCACCATCCTTCAGCCGGATGAGGACAAGCACCTGCTCTTCGGCCGATCGCTGAAGCTTCCGGATGGACGTCAGCTGGTCTGCGGTATCTATGGAAGATTTACGGAATATTCCCGGGGCGTTTTTGTGGCCACCATAGAGCCTGACGGAAGTTACGCGATCCGGTATTACAATTTTGCCGAGCTCAAGAACTTCTTCAGTTACATGCGAGCCAAACAACAGAAGCGTGTAAAGGAACGCATCGAGCGTCGAACGATCAAAGGCAAGAAAATCAAATTCAATTACCGGTTAATCGTCCATGACCTGATCAATTACAACAACGAGTTGCTGCTTGTCGGTGAAGCCTTCTATCCGCATTACGTGTATCCCCGTTTCTACAATCCCCAGGCCCGAACGGAAAGGATATTCGACGGCTACAAATACACCCATGCGGTGGTCATTGGATTCAAGAAAAACGGTTTGCTCTCCTGGGACAACAGCTTTGAAATCAACGATGTGAAGACTTATCAGTTGCAGCAGTTCGTCCGCATTCAACCGGAGGCTAACCGCATATTGCTGATGTATCTATTTGACAATGCCATTCGAACCAAGATTATCCTCAACGATGAAGTCCTGGAAGGGAAAGCTGTTGATCCGCTGAAGGCAGAATCCGGAGAAGAATTGGACAGGGAGGAAGACAATACCGAACGGCTCGATGCCTGGTATGGCCGGTATTTCTATGCCACGGGAACACAAAGTCTGAAGGCCCGGCATGGTTCGTACCGGCTGGTATTCTTCATTAACAAAATTACTTACCGCTAACCCCGCAGGGCGAGGGCCGAATCCGCTATATTTGTGGTCAGGCATGCAGAAAAAACTCATTCTTGACTCCGATCTGCTTCGCGTGACGATCGATCGCCTCTGTCAGGAATTGATTGAAAACCACGGCTCTTTTGAATCCACGGTCCTTCTGGGCCTCCAGCCACGCGGAATCTTTCTTGCTGATCGCATCAGGGACAAGCTGGTCCAGGCCTGCGACCGCGAAATTCCACTGGGATACCTCGACGCCACGTTTCACCGGGATGATTTTCGCCGTCGGGAAGAACCGCCCAAGGCAAGCGAAACGCGTGTCCCGTTCCTCATTGAAGGGAAAAAAGTTGTGCTCATAGACGATGTGCTGTATACGGGGCGAACCGTGCGGGCGGCGCTGGATGCCATGATCGCATTTGGCCGGCCTGAAAAGGTGGAACTCCTTGTCCTGATCGACCGTAAGCGGACCCGGGAACTTCCTATAGCCGCAGACTATGTCGGGCAGTATGTCAATACGCTCGACAGCCAAAAAGTACTGGTGGAACTGGACAACGACCGAAAACACAGCCGCATTTGGCTGATCAACAAAGAATGAAACTATGCCGCGACTGAGTCAGCCTCATCTGTTGGGAATCAAGAACATCACCACCACGGATATTGAACTCTTTTTTGAAACGGCGGATAATTTCAAGGAGGTCATCAATCGACCGATCAAGAAGGTTCCCTCCTTGCGGGATGTGACCATCGCCAATGTGTTCTTTGAGAATTCCACCCGCACCCGACTCTCCTTTGAATTAGCTCAAAAAAGATTGTCAGCGGACGTTATCAACTTTTCGGCATCCACCAGCTCCGTCAAAAAAGGGGAAACGCTCCTGGACACGGTAAATAACATCCTTGCCATGAAAGTGGATATGATTGTGATGCGCCACGCCAGTGCCGGCGCGCCACATTTCCTGTCGCGACACATCAAGGCAAACATCATCAACGCGGGCGACGGCACGCACGAACACCCTACCCAGGCGCTGCTGGATGCCTATTCGATACGTGAAAAATTGGGAAAGGTGAAAGGAAAGCGGGTCGCCATCATTGGCGATATCCTGCACTCGAGGGTGGCGCTATCCAACATTTTTGCCCTTACCAAGCTGGGCGCCGAAGTCATGGTTTGCGGCCCTCCCACCCTGCTCCCAAAGTTCATCGGAAAACTGGGTGTCCGGGTTGAACTCGATCTTCAAAAAGCACTCGCTTGGTGCGACGTGGCCAACGTACTGCGCATCCAGCTGGAAAGACAGCAACTGAAATATTTTCCATCGCTGAGGGAGTATGCCTTGTACTACGGAATCACCCGAAGAACATTGGACACGCTGAAAAAACCCATCGTGCTGATGCACCCGGGACCCATTAACCGGGGCGTGGAACTGAGCAGCGATGCTGCCGATTCTCAACATTCAATCATTCTCGATCAGGTCGAAAATGGAGTGGCCGTGCGGATGGCCGTGATGTACCTGCTGGCAGGCACACCCTCGTGAACCTTCCCAAGCGGGATTTCGTAACTTTGTCGCCACAATTTCCCTCCATGATCTACAATTCCATTATTGAAACCATTGGCAATACGCCGCTGGTGCGGCTTAACCGGATTACCCAGGGTGTTCAGGGCACGATCCTCGCCAAAATTGAATATTTCAATCCCGGCAACTCAACCAAGGACCGCATGGCGATCAAGATGATTGAAGACGCCGAAAAGGCGGGATTGATCAAACCCGGCGGCACCATCATCGAAGGAACTTCGGGAAATACAGGAATGGGTCTCGCCCTCGCCGCCGTTGCCAAAGGCTACCGGTGTATTTTTACCATGGCCGACAAGCAGTCACAGGAAAAGATCAACATCCTGAAGGCCGTTGGAGCTGAGGTGGTGGTATGCCCTACGAATGTAGAACCCGATGATCCGCGATCCTATTACTCGGTAGCGCGCAAGCTCAACAAGGAAATTCCCAACTCGTATTACCCCAATCAATACGATAATCCCTCCAACGCGGCCGCGCACTACGAGACCACCGGACCGGAAATTTGGAAACAGACCGGGGGTCGTATCACCCACTATGTGGCGACGGTAGGCACAGGTGGCTCCATGTGCGGCACGGCCCGATACCTTAAGGAAAAGAACCCGAACCTGGTCACCGTCGGAATCGACACCTACGGGTCCGTCTTCAAGAAGTACAAGGAAACCGGAATCTTCGATCGCAATGAGATCTATCCCTATCTCACGGAGGGGTTTGGTGAGGATATTCTACCCAAAAACGTTGACTTTGACGTGATCGATCAATTCATCAAAGTGACGGACAAAGATGGCGCAATCGGCGCTCGGCGGCTGAGCCGGGAAGAAGGACTCTTTGTGGGATGGAGCAGTGGATCGGCCATCCACGGCGCCCTCGAATACGCCCGCACGCATCTCAAGAAAGATGATGTCATGGTGGTGCTCCTGCCCGATCACGGCACACGCTACCTGAACAAAGTATACAACGACAACTGGATGAAAGACCATGGATTTCTCGAGGAGCGCGCCTTCGCCTCGGCCCGTGATATTATTTCCAGGCGAAGAGAAAAAAATGGTCTGTTCACGGTAAACCGAAGCGCATTGATCGGCGATGCTATCCGCATCATGAACCAGGAAGGTGTTGACCAGGTGCCTGTGGTTGATCGCGAAGAATTTGTCGGAAGTGTTGCCTCGGCCAGCCTGCTGGAAAAAATCATCAGCGATCCCGGCGCCACCCAGCGTCAGGTGGGCGATCTCATGGACAAACCCATGCAATTCGTTGCGCAAGACACCACCCTGGATGTGCTCTCCTCCATGCTTAACCGGAACAACAAAGCGTTACTGGTGCGTGATGATCAGGAGCGTGTTCACATCATCACGCAGCATGATATACTCAAAGCCATGCTGAACTGACGGCTTAGTGTCGTATGATTTCCACCTCTACGCGGTCATTGTAGTTGGCGTAAACGCTGTTCTGGGGGTACACCATCAACTTGCCCCCCTCTCCTTTGATCTTCAGCCTGCCTTCTTCAACGCCTTGGCTAACGATATAGCGGCGTACCGCATCGGCACGAAGCTCAGTGAGTTCCTTGGCGGAGGCCTTCTTCTTAACGTTGCCCGGATCACTCTCAAAGAATTTGGTACTGGTGCCCAGGGTAATGATATCCCGGGTGTCATTACTGTTGCAATGACCATGAATTCGCACCTCGTAGTCCTTGTGTTCCTTCATCAGATCGGCAAGACCATCAAGCTCCATCTGGGACTCCGGGTGAAGCACTACCGAGTTGCGGTAGAAGTTAACATTGGTAAATTCGATGTAGTCTCCGCGTTTTGCCCGCTCAAGGCTAAGCGGCACAATGATTTCCCCCTCGGGTCCTGTTCCCGATGATACGGGCATCGGGTCCTTGAAATTGAATGGCGTCGAAATGGGCTTGTATCCCGGAGCAATGGTAGTAATATAGTAGACACCGGCCGCGTTCCTGGGAGTGGGGAGATCGATCACTTCGTCCGCTTTGAACGCCTGGTATTGAGTTGCCTTCTTCGATTCGGCAAAGTGCACCTCACCACGCACTTCATTTCCATTTTCCGCGTTGATGAGTTTGAAAGTAAACAACTTACCTTTCACCACACGCTTGGCGGGGGGAGGTGTCGGTTTTACTTCAATCACAGAATCCTTCTTTGCCGGCGTTGTTTCTGGTTTTGTTTCCACTACGGCAGGTGCTATAACCGGGGTCACCACCGGTTCAACTGGCTTTTCCACCGGTTTTTCCTCGGCTGGTCGATCCATTCCAAGGCGGCCGATGAACACCCACGCATCTTTGTATTCCGATTCTGCCCGGACCTTAACCATGAATGATACCGCTTTACGGCGCTCCGGAGTTTGCAGGAGGTAGACGTAGTAGTAGTTCTTTTGTGTGTTGATGGCGTACTGCGCATTGAATCCTGCCTTGTTTGCCTTGGCCGTGTACCGGATAGCATTATCCTGCACGGCGAAGACCCCGACGGTTACATAGTACTCATCCTGAGCCCACGCCAGCGAGGGGATCAACAACATTACGAATACCAGCAGAACCAGACCACGGTGTGTTGTCTTCATAAAAGGGGTGATCATTAAAACAATCGTCTAAGATAGCAAATAAACAAAAACCCACACCGATCAAAGTCCGTGTGGGTTTCTATATCGCAGCACCCGATCGATAGTAACCGGATTACAACATGTTAATCTTTGTTCAGCACCTCAATCTCAACCCTGACATTGGCTTCCGCTTTTTCATCATCGACCTGGTAAATCGGCTTCTTGCCTCCCCAGGCTTTGATGGACATGCGCTTGGCATTAATACCGTTAACGATCAGGTAGTCGCGAATAGCCAAGGCCCGCATTTCAGAAAGTTTGACCGCTGAGCCATAATCCTGAACCGTATTCTCCAGTGAAAAAAAGTCCTTTGATCCTTCCTTCATCCTGATGATCGGGCCCTTGTCATTTCCATTCGTATGGCCATGAATCCTGATGTTTTCTTCCGGGTGGTCCTTCAGCAGTTGCACCAGCCGGTCTACCTCGTATTTGGATTCCGGTCTCAGCACAGCCGCATCCCGATAAAAGAAGATATAATTCAGCGTTTCCGTCTCTCCTTTGGCCAATGTCTTCTTCTTGCTTTCAACCGCTTCCTTGATTTTTTCCTCCTCCGTTTTCACAGGCGGTGGTGGGGGTTCGGTTGCCACGACTTTGATCTCTTCCTTTACCGGTTCCGCCACGGGAGTCTCCACGACGGGAGGTGCCGTACGGACAATCACATCACCAAGGTGCCCGCTGTACACCCAGGTGTCCTTCATCGATGTTTCTTGTCGCAAACGCTCCGCCTCAATCATCGCAGAAGTCTTATCTCCAGACTCCATCACGTACACATAGTACAGTCCTCGAATCTTGTTGAGCTCTGCCTTGGAGCTGATGTTGTACTTCTTAGCTGTTTTGACGAATCGATTGGCATTCTTCTCTGAAGAGAATGCGCCGATCACTACGATGTAATTCTCTGGTTCCGCTCCGTCAGTCTGGGCTATTACTGAGCGGGTGGTCAAGAGCGTCGCTAAGATGAAAAAATATGTCTTCATGGGTCAGACAGTTGGATACAATATTAGAGCGAGCCATGTTATAAATATATTGAATTTTGGCTCAAATCTTACATCATCCGGGCTTAGCCTGCCCAGGTAGACCGTTCAAGGCATCCGGTTCGAATGCCTGCTGGCCAGCTTCCAGCCATCTGAAGTGAGCACGTATACTTCCGTGTACCGAAGGTCCATCTTGAAACCAGTTCCATTGTTGACGCCTTCAAAAGTGCCCAAACCCGTTAGAATCGCGGTTTTCCCATAAAGCCGGACTTGGGCCTCTTTCACCTGTACGTGCACGTAGACCAGCTTCCCGCTGGCCATATCATCAAGCACTTCACGCTTGGTCTGTATCCAGCCATTGGAATGGATATACTGGACCTTATCATCCAAAATCCGGCCGAGCGAGTCCGCCTGGCGGCGAATCAACCATCCAAATTTCTTGGCCGACAAATCCAGCACGGTACGCTCCTCACCGGGCTGCGCTGCCGCCGTGGCCAAGGTCCACGAGAGAAGAATAAGGAGACGATACTTCATGCTATCAGGCCCTGTGCGATTCTCCAACGACCAGTTCGGTATCCGGCTTGGATTCGTCATTGAGCGCCACTTTGCCCCGCTCCTGTCTCAGGATGCGCATATAAAGTGAAATGTTTTTGTCAAACAGGAAACGGAAGAAGAGTTTAGTCCACGAAGTATGCGCTTTCAGGGTATCGTAATACTCAGGTGCCTGGGCCTTCAAGTCCGGCAATTTGTTCCACGGAATGGAGGGAAAGTCATGGTGCTCATTGTGATATCCCACATTAAACGCAACGGTATTGAGCGGGCCATAATAGCTGTAGGTCTCCTGCTTTTCATCGAGCGTCAGGTAATGTTCCTGAATCCACCGGGCACCCAGTGGGTGCAAGCCTACAGAAAAGAAGAAGCTGATCAGCAGAAAGAAAAAGGCCTTGGGTCCAAGCCACATCCAGATGGCCACATCAAAGGCAATCTGAGCGGTCCAGTTGGCCACAATCCATCCATCAATGGGTTTGATCTCCTTCAGCCGTACCGTACGGATAGCCTGGAAGATGGGAAAGAACAAAAGCCATAGGGCCTTACCTACAAAGGAATGATTGATTAGCCGGGCTTCCCAATAATCGGGCAAGTCAGCATCCAATTCATGCACACCCTGGAAAGCATGGTGCTTGATATGATATCGCGCAAACGAAATCGCGCTGGGCAGGGCATGCGGAAGGTTCGCGATGATGGCGGCCACCTGGTTCCAGGATTTACCCTTGAACAGGAGCTGATGGGTGCACTCGTGAATCATCACAAAAAGGGCGTGGTTGGCAAAGGCACCTACCAGGTAGGCGGCCAACACGATGGCCCACCAGGGTGCATCCCTCAACAGGTAAGCAACGGCAACCATACCTCCGACGATGCCAAGAATGGCGACCATGGACAATGGGTTTTTGCCGATCAGGGACTTTACACCGGGATGTTTTACCATAATTTCCCGGGTGCGAATCCGGTGAGGTTCAGGTCCTGTGGAGAATCGAAAACTGGAAGAGACGGCCATGGGCTATGAATAAGGTGACAAAAGTAGGCAAAAATAGTAAAGGACTGGAATCTCCGCTACGCCTTGACCTTGGCCACCGGCTCGTTCATCACCTGGGTTTGAACCTGGATGGACTCATGGTGAACCAACCGCAGAAGATCGCGGGTAAACCCTTCGTCCAGACCCATGGCCTTGCCAAGAGAAACACGCGTTTGAACAATTTCTTCCCAACGACTAACCTGAAGTATGGTCACGCTGTTGTCCTTCTTGTACTGACCAATCTGCCGGGAGATCTTCATCCGATTAGCCATTTTCTGCATGATTTCGTCGTCGATATGGTCTATCTGTTCACGCAAAATCGCGAGGGTATCTTTGAACGATTTGTCGTTGACCGAGGCCGTCCGAACGACGAGCGCATCAAGCAGGGAGGCCAGCGTCGCCGGTGTCACCTGCTGTTTGGCATCACTCCACGCAGCATCCGGATTCAAATGACTTTCAATCATGAGTCCCGACATGTCGAGGTCAAGTGCCTTTTGCGAGACCATGGAAATAAGTTCACGGTTGCCGGAAATGTGACTCGGATCACAGAACATTTCCAACTCAGGCAAACGAGTCTTCAGCTCAATAGCAAGATCCCACATGGGCGCATTCCTGAATGGACCCTTTTCAAAAGAAGAGAAGCCCCGATGGATGGCCGCCATTCTCCGTATCCCTGCCCGCTCAATTCGCTCAATCGCACCCATCCATAATTCCAAATCAGGATTCACGGGGTTCTTAACCATCACCGGTATATCCACGCCTTTGAGCGCGTCGGCGATCTCCTGCACCGAGAATGGGTTCACGGTCGTACGTGCCCCCACCCAGAGAATATCGACCCCGGCCTTGAGGCACGCTTCCACGTGTGCCGCGTTGGCCACTTCGGTGGTGATGGGAAGTCCGGTGACTTCCTTAGCCAATGCCAGCCACTTCAATCCCTCCAGGCCGGCTCCTTCAAATTGACCCGGTCGGGTGCGCGGCTTCCAAATGCCCGCCCGAAGCGCATGCACTTTTCCGGTCGCAGCCAACAGCCGCGCCGTGGTTAGCAGTTGATCTTCGGTTTCGGCACTGCAGGGTCCGCTGATAATAAAAGGTCGCTGACCCCCGAATGCGCCTGAGATATTGTTGTTCAACGATTCCATAAGCATTCCTCCTCTATCCTACCGCCGGCGTCTTGTCCAGCGGATTTTCTTGTTTAACAATGCGTGCTTCTCTTTTATCTGCTGCCGCCGGCTCCCGGGCATCGAGCACACGACGGATTTCGTTTGCCTCCTCCAGGGTAGTCCTGATTGCTTTCGTATCCCGTTTCATCAGGTGATATTGAAAGCGCTGAAGGTGCATGATGTATTCCGTCAGCGCCTGCCCCAGGTATTCGGCGTTTTGCTCAACAATGGGCGTCCACATATCCGGTGAACTCTTGGCAAGCCTAACGGTTGAAGCAAAGCCACTTCCGGCCAGATTGAAAATGTGCTTTTCGTCCTTTTCCATGTCCAGTACCGTTTGACTCAGCAAGAACGAGCTAACGTGTGAAAGATGAGAAACGTAGGCTACGTGCTTGTCATGCTCCTCCGGATTCATAAAGATAGTCTTCATACCCAGCATGGTGAAAATCTTTTCCGCCACGGCCAACGCTTGTACGCTTGATTTCTCCCGTTCGCAGATAATGTTCATTTTCCCGCGAAAGAGCCCGGCAACGGCAGCGGCGGGCCCGGAGTTTTCCGTGCCGGCCAGTGGATGCGCGGCCACAAAATTGGCACGCCTGGGGTGTTCATCAACGGCTTTGCAGATGGCTGATTTGGTGGATCCCAGATCAATAACAACTGAACCCGCCTGAATGATATCAAGAATCTGAGGCAATAAAGCCTTGATGGCATTCACGGGTATGGCCAGGAGCACAACCTCCGCCTTCGACAATGCTGCGCCTTCGTCCTCTGCCTCATCCACCAACCCCAGGGCCACCGCTGTTTGTGCATTGTCCACGTTCCTGTCGACGCCGATCCTCCGACCAATCTCCGGCTGTCCTCTCAGGTCCAACCCCAGGGAACCGCCTATAAGTCCCAAGCCAACAATGCAAACATTCATGCTGCGTTCATTTTAGTGGATCGTTTATGCCTTTCCGGTGCCCCGGTCTTCCATGAGCGGATCCGGTTCAGTGCGTCCTGCATTACTGATTCCGTTGCACAAAGTGATATGCGAACGTGATTTCTCCCGGCGTTACCAAATACCGTACCCGGAGTGAGGAACACCCCGGCGCCATAGAGGATGTCATCGATCCATGCTTCCACATCCTTAACCGATGACGGGATCCTTGCCCACACGAAGAGGCCACTTTGTTTCTCCTGGTACTGGCAGCCCAGCTCATCGAGAATGCGATGCGCCGCCCTCGAACGATTCCGGTACGTGGCGTTCAATTGGGTAAACCATTCCCGGCCATTCTTCAGCGCTTCAATGGCCGCATGCTGCAGGCTGAGGAACATTCCTGAGTCCATGTTACTCTTCACTTTCAGCACAGCATCGATGTATTCTCCTTTCCCGGCCACCCAACCAATTCTCCAGCCGGCCATGTTATGCGATTTGCTCAGCGAGTTCAATTCAAGCGTCACCTCACGGGCGCCATCAATCGACAAAAGACTCAGCGGATGATCATTCAAAATGAGACTGTACGGGTTATCATTGACAAGCAGAAACCTGTTCTTGCGCGCCAACGCCACCAGGGCCTGCAAGTCTTCCCTGCTGGCCACACTGCCCGTTGGCATGTGCGGAAAGTTTATCCACATTATTTTGACTGAAGAAAGGTCCTGCCTGGAAAGTTCATCGATGTCAATCCCCCATTGCAGCGACTCCTTCATCGGGTAGGTCCTGATTTTGCCCCCTACCAACCGGGTGGCCGATGCATAGGTGGGATAACCTGGATCAGGTACAAGAACCTCATCGCCTTCATTGACGAAGGCCATGGTGATGTGAAAAATTCCTTCCTTGGAACCCATGAGCGGAAGCACTTCACGCTCCGGATCTATCGATGCCTGGTAGACGCGCTCATACCAGGAGGCAATCGCCTTCCGCAATGGGGCGATCCCCTTGTAACTCTGGTATCCGTGATGGTGATGCACGCCGGCGGAGGTGGTCAGCGCGTTGATGGTTTCAGGCGACGGTGCCATATCCGGGCTTCCTATTCCCAGGTTGATGACCGGTGAATCCGGCCGGTCCAGGCTGCGCACCTCCGCCAACTTGCGGCTGAAGTAATACTCTTCCACCCGGTCAATTCGCTTCGCGGTCTCAATCATAGTTTCAGAATTTAATCGTGGCCTTCTTGTATTCCCCGAGTACATTCAAATTCCGCGTTTCACGCAAAACGCGGCGCATGGCTTCATCATACTTTTCGCGCCGGCTCCATTCCAGGTCAACATGAATGGTGTATTCACGCGGACGTCCCACAATGGGTATGGATTGAATCTTGGTGAGGTTGATCTGGTGGTCGCGGAACACAACCAGCACGTCGGCCAGGCTGCCGACTTCGTTGGCAACCTCAAAAGAAAGTGACGCTTTGTTGCTCCCCTCCACCGCCCTCCTGGATTTGGTAAGGAGAAGAAAGCGCGTGAAGTTCTTCCGGTGCGTCTCAATACGTTTTTCCAATACGGCCAGTCCAAATCGTTCGACGGCCTGACTGTTGGCGATCGCAGCTACATCGGTCAACTGTTTATCGCGAATGTTGCGGGCCGACAGCGCCGTGTCTTCGCTTTCGCGGATGGAAATGTCCGGTAGTTGTTGCAGGAATTCGGTGCATTGCCGGATGGCCATCGGGTGCGACTCAACGGTGCGGATGTCTTTCAATTTCACGCCTGGCAACGCCGCCAAGTGTAAATGGATGGGGAGGTAAAGCTCACCGACAATGGCAAAGTGATATTGCTGAAGAAGAAAGTAATTAGGAAGAATGCTGCCGGCGATGGAGTTTTCTATGGCCATGACAGCGTAGTTGGCGCGGTCATTGTCCAGTGCTTCACACAAGTCGTGAAAGGTGAGGCACTCAACCGTTTCGACAGGCCCGCCGAAATACGTGAATGCCGCGAGCTCATGAAAACTTGTAGCGATGCCCTGGATGGCAACCCGATTTCTCCGGGGGCCAATGGCCCTGCTATTGTTCCTTTTTGTTCTTCCGTTTTTCGTCATAGTAGTAAAACAAAAAGTCCCGCTTGTTGCGGGACTCTCTGGTGTGCTTGGTTATCGATCTCAGAAACGCACTACTCCATCAAGTCCCTCAGGGCCTGAAAAAAATAGTAGTAGAAATAAAATCGTTTCGCGATCATGAGGGCAAGAAACAGCAAATTGATTGATTCTCCAAGAGCCACGCCCTTGAGTCAATAATTATTTTCTCCACTGCTAACTAGCGTTAGCTCGAAAATGGCCGAACTTTTGGTCCTGTACGGTTTTCCTGACAAAAGCATTCCATCCATTGAATGGCCCCGGTTTTTTTCCTAGCTCGCTGCTTTGAACGATGTAGCCTGGTATGTCAAAATTCTGTGGTTGAAGCAATTCAAAACTGATTACCTTCGTGTTCATGACTTGATCGATTTATGAGAATCTACCTCCTTCCTGCTCTGTGTTTACTTCTAGTCGCAGCCTGTGGAAATTCGAACCGGGACAACCCGGGCTCCAGCGACTCCGATTCAACCTCCGGCAACGAGGCACTCTATAATAGTGTCATGGACATCCACGATGAGGTGATGCCCAGAACGCAGGACCTTTATAATTTGAAAAAGAAGCTGCAAGATCAGATTTCAGCGAACCCGGGACTTTCTGCCGAAGAGAAGGCAAACCTGGAAAAACGCATTGCCAACCTGGATTCGGTGGACAAGATGATGATGGACTGGATGCACGAATTTTCCCCCGTCGCGGACACCGTTAGCCAGGAAGTCGCCCGGGAATACCTGGAGGGGGAACTGGAGAAGATCAAGAAGGTCCGTGATGCCATTCTGGGCATCATTGAACAAGAGAAGCAAAAAGGAAACTAAAGCCGCGTCTTCTTGCGGGCGGCGGCATGATGGGGAAGTTCAACGGAGTGCCCGTTTCTTTTTCCAGCCTTAAGCTTTTTCCGTCGCTCCTCGCGGATGTTGTGGCGTATGGCCTGCCAGTATTCTTTGCCATATTCCACCAGGATTTCTGACCCTTTCGGTATGTCGGTGCTCGCGGTAATGTAGCACCGCTTTCCTTCGGTGG
Organism: Cyclobacteriaceae bacterium; assembly: GCA_041912235.1. Classification (GTDB taxonomy): domain Bacteria; phylum Bacteroidota; class Bacteroidia; order Cytophagales; family Cyclobacteriaceae; genus ELB16-189. The sequence continues at coordinate 27,458 of JAYRNL010000062.1, read as the reverse complement.
TGTATTCAGCGTTGTTCTTAAGTCCCTTGACGCGGACTATGCCCTCCGCATCATTGGCAAAATGCGCCACGGATTTCTTCGTCTTCCACGCGTCGATGACATACTTGAGGTTGAAATAAAAGACATACCCATTCCGCCAATCGGGCATCTTTTCAACGTCTTTCCATGTCATGATCTCACCTTTGTACTCCACGATACGGGTGCCTTTCCCGATGGGAACCTTGGTGAACAAACCCCGGCCTGCGCCAGGGAGATGAGACTTCTTGATATACAAGTACTTTTCCAATAACGCCATAGGTCAATGCAAAACGGGCCGCAAGGTAGACCGTGAGGCGGTTAGTTAAAAGGACTTTGGCAATTCTTACTTCAGCACCAGGTGACTGGTGACCAGCATCGTGAGGTCATCGTCATCCACCATCTTCTTCTCATCGGCCACCAGGAGAAAGTGCTCGTAGAGGGTGTTGAGCTCTTCACCCTCCGCGCGATAACCCAGTATTTCCAGTCTGTGCTTCAACGCTGCGCGGCCGCTGCGGGCGGTGAGCACAATGGAGGAAGAAGGTACTCCCACATCGGCAGGGTTGATGATCTCGTAATTCTCTGCATGCTTGAGGAAACCATCTTGATGAATACCGGAAGAATGGGCAAAGGCATTGCGTCCCACAATGGCCTTGTTGGGCTGAACGGGCATCCGCATCATCTCACTCACCATATGGCTCAGCTCAAAAATCCTTTCGGACTTGATGTCGGTGTACAGGTCTAGATCTTTGTGTGTCTTGAGGACCATGGCTACTTCTTCCAGGGACGTATTTCCGGCGCGTTCACCGATTCCATTGATGGTCACTTCAGCCTGGCGCGCGCCATTGAGAATACCCTCAATGGTATTGGCCGTCGCCATTCCCAGGTCATTATGGCAATGCACGGAGATAACCGCCCTATGAATATTGCTCACGTTCTCAACGAGGTACTTGATCCTTTTCCCGTACAGGTTGGGCAGACAATACCCCGTTGTATCCGGAATGTTGACCACATCGGCACCCACTTCAATCACGGCTTCAATCATACGGGCCAGGAAGGCCAGATCGGCCCGTCCTGCGTCTTCAGCATAAAATTCAACCTCGTAACCTTTTTCTTTCGCATACTTCACCGCCCACACGCCCTGCTCAAGCACTTGCTCACGGGTTGACTTGAACTTATGCTTGATATGAACATCGGATGAACCGATACCGGTGTGGATTCGTCCCCGTTTTGCATGCAAGAGGGCTTCCGCCGCCACGTCAATGTCATCCTTCTTGGCCCGGGTAAGGCCGCACACGGTCGCCTCCTTTACCGCTTTGGATATTTCCACAACGCTCAGGAAGTCGCCGGGGCTGGAAATCGGGAAACCGGCTTCTATCACATCCACGCCGAGGGATTCCAACTCGCGGGCAATGATCACTTTTTCCTCTGTCTTCAGTTGGCAACCGGGCACCTGTTCGCCGTCGCGAAGGGTGGTGTCAAAAATCTGCACTTTCTGGCTCATGGTGATGATTTGGGTGGTTGAATTATAAGGCGATGAATACGGGTTTTCGTGCGAGTTGCCGGACCACGCAGTCGCCCATGCCGCGTGTATTCAGTATTTTGTCTTGGGCCGTGGTGCTGTCGGCGATATCCCTGGTGCGGTATCCGGCAGCCAGGGTTTTGCGAACTGCATTGACCACCGCCTCTGCTTCGTCTTTCAATCCAAAAGAAATCTCGAGCATCAAGGCAGCGGAGAGAATGGAGGCGAGGGGGTTAGCGATCCCTTTACCTGTGATATCATGCGCGCTGCCGTGAATGGGTTCGTATAACCCTACGGTATCCCCCACGGAAGCTGAGGCCAGCATACCCATGGAGCCCGCAATCTGGGAAGCTTCGTCCGTGAGGATGTCCCCGAACAGGTTGCCGGTGACCACCACGTCGTAGCGCTTCGGCTGTTGGATCAACTTCATGGCCATCGCATCCACAAACTCATGCTCCAGTTCGACATCCGGGTAGTGTCTTGAAGTTTCCTGAACGATTCTCCTCCACAGCCGGGAACTCTCCAGCACATTAGCCTTGTCGACCGACGTCACTTTTTTGCGCCGGGCCCGGGCTGCCGTAAACGCCTTATGGGCTATGCGCTCAATCTCGTAGTCATGATAGATCATGACATCAAACGCAGTCCTCCCCTCATTCCTCTTTCCTTTTTCACCGAAGTACACGTCACCGGTGAGTTCACGAAAGAACAGGATATCGGAGCCCCGGAGAATTTCGGGTTTGATGCTGGACGCCCCGAGCAGCTCGTCAAACAATTTGATGGGCCTGAGGTTGGCGTATAATCCAAGCTCCTTGCGCATTTTCAAAAGCCCCTGCTCCGGTCGAACCGGAAGTGAAGGGTCGTTGTCATACTTTGGATGGCCCACGGCACCAAACAGGATGGCATCTGCCGACCTCAGGAGGCTCAACGTATCGTCCGGGAGCGCTGCGCCCGTCTTCTCAATGGCCTCATGGCCGATGATGCCTTCGGGAAATTCAAACGAGTGACCATAATTTTTCGCGATCTCCTGCAGCACGCGTTTTCCTTCAGCCGTCACCTCACGGCCGATTCCATCTCCGGGCAACACAACTATTTTTTTCTTCATACCGGTATGGAAAGGGTTGAGTGGGCTACATCAAAATTTCTGATCTCCTGCCGCAGGCTCAGCAGGTAATCGATATCATCCTGCCCGTTGATCAGGCAGGATTTCTTGTACGGATTGATTTCGAATTTCTCGGATGCTCCACCCTCGATGGACACCGTCTGACCGGGCAGGTCAACAGTTATGGCAGTCGCTGGACGCTTTGCCACTTTTTCAAAACATTGCCGAAGGAAGTTCTCACTCACGACCACGGGCAGAAGCCCGTTATTCAATGCGTTGTTCTTGAAGATATCGGCAAAGAAACTGGAGATGACGACGCGGAAACCATAATCGTAAATAGCCCAGGCCGCATGTTCCCGGCTGCTGCCACAGCCAAAATTCTTGCCCGCCAGCAAAATTTTTCCGGAGTAGGCAGGATTATTCATGACAAAATCCTTCGGCTGGTTCGTTGAGTCGAAACGCCAGTCGCGGAACAGGTTGTCGCCAAACCCCTCGCGGGTCGTAGCCTTCAGGAACCGGGCGGGAATGATCTGATCCGTGTCAATGTTCTCCACCGGAAGTGGAATTGCCGTTGAACTCAGTAAGGTAAATTTCTCTTTGGTCATGATCAGCTATTTTTCTCCAACCATGAACGCACATCGGTAACCTTCCCAGTGATCGCTGCCGCTGCGGCACTCAAGGGACTGGCAAGGAAGGTCCGTGAACGAGGTCCCTGGCGGCCTTCGAAATTCCGGTTCGACGTGGAAATACAATACTTTCCTGCAGGCACCTTGTCCTCGTTCATTCCGAGGCAAGCCGAGCAGCCTGGCTCACGCAACTCAAAGCCTGCATCAGCGAATATCCTGTCAAGGCCCTCTTTTCGGGCCTGCTGTTCAACCTGTTTTGATCCCGGCACCACCCATACCTCAACCCCTTCAGCTCGGCGTTTCCCTTTCACCAGCGCTGCGACCTGACGCAGGTCTTCGATTCTGGCGTTGGTACAACTGCCAATGAATACATAGTCAATCGGTTTATCCAGCAGTGGAGCACCCGCTTCAACGCCCATGTAGGAAAGCGCATTCCGAAAGGAGGTGGCATCGCCCAAACCTGCCAGCTCTTCAGGAGTGGGAATTCGGTCCGCGACGCACATACCCATCCCGGGGTTGGTACCATAAGTGATCATCGGGCCTATGTCAGACGCGTCGAAGGTCAGTACCTTGTCGTAGGCGGCACCGGGATCGGTAGTAAGTTTCTTCCACGCGTCAACGGAACGATCGAAATCAACACCTTGGGGAGCGAACCTTCTTCCGCGGACATAATCGAACGTAATCTCATCCGGTGCGATGAGGCCGCCACGCGCCCCCATCTCGATGCTCATGTTGCAAATGGTCATTCGTGCCTCCATGGACAGTCGGCGAATGGCCTCACCTGCATATTCAACGAAGTATCCGGTGGCGCCGCTGCTGGAGATTTTCGAAATGATATAGAGGATGATGTCTTTGCTTACCACGCCCCTGGCCAGGTTACCATTGATTTCAATCCTCATGGTCTTGGGCTTCTGCTGGAGCACACATTGCGTAGCCAGCACTTGTTCAACCTCACTGGTCCCGATGCCAAAGGCAACGGCGCCAAAAGCGCCATGGGTTGAGGTGTGACTATCGCCGCAAACGATCGTCATGCCGGGCAGCGTCAATCCCAGTTCCGGTCCGATGATGTGCACGATGCCCTGGAATGGATGGCCGAGATCATACAACTCAACACCGAACTCCTGGCAGTTCTTGCGCAGTGTATCCACCTGATGCCGTGACAGCGCCTCCTTGATAGGCAAGTGTTGATCCTTGGTTGGAACGTTGTGGTCCGCCGTAGCCGTGGTGCGTTTTGTATTGAACACAGGAATGTTTCGCGCACGAAGGCCGTCGAATGCCTGAGGACTGGTGACCTCATGAATGAAATGACGGTCGATGAACAAGGCATCCGGGAAACCTTCTGCCCTCTTCACAACGTGGGCGTCCCAGACTTTTTCAAAAAGTGTTTTTGGCCTCACAACAAGTGTTCGTTTGCACGCTGTTCCTTAAAATGAAACCGCCCTGCCCGACGAAAACTCGTCAGACAGGGCGCTTCAATGCTTATGCGTGCAAGGTCTAAAACTTTTGCACTCGTTAAAGAGAGAGCAGGAATATTTTTATTTCCGCTTACGAGTGTTAGTTAGAAGTTAGGCGTCAATCATGCTGGCCTCGACGGCATTTTTTTCCGGACGAAGCGCGCGAACCGCCTGACCTGCCTGCCACAACTCGCTCTCGCGAAGTTCTTTCAATTCTTCTTCGAGTTTGCCTCGGTAATCCGGCTGACTGCAGTAGTTGATGGTGCGCTTGGCTTCCGCTCCGCTGGCGACGCTTTCATAGAGTTCTTTGAACACCGGAAGCGTGGCCGCCTTGAACTTCTTCTTCCAATCGAGCGCTCCACGTTGTGCGGTGGTAGAGCAGTTGGCGTACATCCAGTCCATGCCATTCTCTGCCACCAGTGGCATCAGGCTTTGGGTCAACTCTTCAACCGTTTCATTGAATGCCTCCGAAGGGCTGTGACCTTTTGAACGAAGTACTTCGTACTGTGCCTCAAAGATGCCCGCGATGGCGCCCATCAGGGTGCCGCGCTCTCCGGTCAGATCGGAATACACCTCCTTCCGGAAATCTGTCTCAAACAGGTAACCCGATCCAACCCCGATACCCAAGGCAATTACGCGGTCGCGTGCCTTACCGGTGGCGTCCTGATACACAGCGAAACTACTGTTAATTCCTTTCCCCTGGAGGAACAGTCGACGCACGGAAGTTCCGGAGCCTTTGGGTGCAGCCAGGATGACGTCTATATCTTTTGGCGGTATGATGCCCGTTTGATCGGAGAATGTTACGCCGAAGCCGTGGGAGAAGTACAAGGCCTTACCGGGAGTCAGGTGCTTTCGGATTTTCGGCCAGGCCGCAATCTGTCCGGCATCGGATAGAAGGAACTGAACAATCGTCGCCCGTTGCGCAGCTTCCTCCATATCAAAGAGTGTCTCCCCGGGAATCCAACCGTGCTGTACGGCTTTATTCCAGCTCTTGCTGCCTTTCCGCTGACCGACGATCACGCGGAATCCATTGTCGCGTAAATTCAGGGACTGGGCGGGGCCTTGCACGCCATAGCCAAGGATAGCGATCGTTTCCTCGCTCAGGATTTCACGCGCTTTTTCCATCGGGAACTCTTCGCGGGTCACGACTTCTTCCGTTGTTCCGCCAAAATTAATCTGTGCCATAGTATTCAGGTTATTGTGTTAGGATTATGGGTTCATTCATTTGCAGTGGCGAGAATGCGCACCTGTGGTAGCTTACCTCCTCCACCTCAATCAGTTTTTCCAGTTGCAGTTTGACCTTTTCCGCCATCTCGGGTGTGGTGTGGATGAGCATGGCGACTCGCCCTTTGCGAAAATCTTCCGCGTTCTCGTGCGCTTCCAGTGTACGGATTCTCACCCGACGACGGTTCAGGATGTTGATTATCCGGTTCAACACCGAGAAGTTGTTGTCGGCCGTTAGAAACATCATCAGGTCTTGCTTTATCATGTGAGGATGGGTTCAGTTTTTGGCGGTGGCGGGCCTTTCAGCCGGCGGCGCTTCGAGGAGCATGTCCGAAACACCGGCACCAGCGGGAATCATGGGAAACACGTTTTCTTCTTTTCCCACAAGCACTTCCAGAAAATAGGACGACGGGGCGCGAAGCATTTCCTTCATTGCCCCGGGTAGCTCTTCTCTTCGTTCAATTCGTTTCGCGGGTATTCCATAGGCCCCGGCGATGGCGGTAAAATCCGGATTAGCCAGATCGGTGAACGAGTACCGCTTCCCATGAAATAGTTGCTGCCATTGCCTCACCATGCCGAGGAAGCTGTTGTTGAGTACGAGGATTTTTACGGGCACATCAAACTGCATGATGGTTCCCAGCTCCTGCATCGTCATCTGGAACCCGCCGTCGCCAACCACGGCAATGACTTGCCGGTCGGGCAGCGCCAGCTTTGCCCCAAGGGCCGCGGGCAGGGAGAAGCCCATTGTTCCTGCTCCGCCCGAGGTGATCAAGGTCCGTGGTGTACGGTAAGGGTAGTATCGTGACGCCACCATTTGATGCTGCCCTACATCCGTTGTGATGATGGTGGTTGCTTCCGTCTGACGCGCCAGTTCGTGGATGACTTCCGCCATGGTAATTTCTCCCTCGCCATGAAGTTCCGGGTAGGTGACCCGCTGCTCTTCGACCTGGTTCAGCAAAGCAAATTGTTCGCGCCATGAAGTGTGGGTGCGGTGGTTACAGTAGAATGTAAGACAGGCAATGGCTTCACCCGCATCCGCATGAATAGCCATGTCAGCCCTGACGATTTTGTTGAGTTCCGCCTTGTCAATGTCTATATGAATGACCTTTGCCTGCCGGGCAAACTTGTTGACATTGCCGGTAACGCGATCATCAAAACGCATCCCGACAGCAATCAGGAGATCACACTCGTTGATGTTGACGTTAGCGGCATAGTTACCGTGCATACCCAGGAAACCGACGTAGTTGGGATGGTCTACCGGAAAGCCGCTTAAACCCAGTAACGTGCACGCAACGGGGATTCCGGTCTTCTCGGAAAAAGCAATCAACGGTTCCGTGGCACCGGAAAGGAGGATCCCCTGACCTGCAAGCAGGTAAGGGCGTTTGGCTTCGTTGATCATCATGGCCGCGGCCATAATCTGGGTCTGGGGAAGCTCGGGCTTCGGCTTGTATGTACGAATGTGAGTACAAGGCGCATATCCGCTAAATTCTATGCTTTCATTCTGTGCGTTCTTCGTGATGTCGATCAATACAGGGCCGGGCCTTCCCGAGCGCGCGATGTAGAAAGCCTTCGCCACCGCACCGGCTATGTCTTTGGCTTCTGTAACCTGAACGTTCCATTTAGTCACCGGTATCGTCGTGTTTACGACGTCGATCTCCTGGAAAGCATCTGTGCCTAGAAGATGGGCAAAGACCTGACCGGTGATACAGACCACCGGCGTTGAGTCAATGAGCGCATCAGCCAGGCCGGTGATGAGGTTGGTGGCACCGGGCCCGCTGGTAGCCAGCGCCACGCCTGTGCGGCCCGAGGCTCGCGCATATCCTTGTGCCGCATGGATGGCCCCTTGTTCATGACGGACCAAGATGTGTCTTAATCGATCACCGTAACTGTACAAGGCATCATATACCGGCATGATCGCTCCACCTGGATAGCCAAACAGGGTGTCGACTTGCTCGGCCACCAGGCATTGGAGGAGGATATCCGCGCCGGTGCAGACCGGGTTGCTATGTTGACTTTCAGGCTTCATCCGTAACGCATCCCTCCGCTGCGGTTTTTACCTGCCTTGCATATTTGAAGAGCACGCCGCTGTTTGTCGGCAGCGGCCTTGGCTTGTATTTCGACCGGCGGATGGAAAGTGTTTTTTCTTCAACCAGAAGATTCATCTCATGTTTGGACACGTCGATTTCAATCCAGTCGCCATCTTCTACGAGGGCAAGTAAACCTCCCTCGTGCGCTTCGGGTGTAACATGCCCTATGACGAACCCGTGTGACCCGCCCGAGAATCGCCCGTCCGTAATCAGTGCCACGGACTTACCCAAGCCGGCACCCATGATGAGACTGGTGGGCTTAAGCATCTCAGGCATGCCCGGTGCTCCTTTGGGGCCCACGTATCGAATGACGACTACATCACCCGCTTTGATTTTGCCTTCGGCTATCGCGGGAGCCAAAGCAAACTCGTCGTCAAAGACCCGGGCCTTTCCCTTGAAGCGCTCACCTTCCTTGCCGGTAATCTTGGCGACTGCTCCCTGTGTGGCCAGGTTGCCGTAGAGTACCTGGAGGTGCGCTGACTTCTTCAGTGGTTTTTCGACCGGGTAAATAACCTGTTGATCCTTGAATGACAGGGAGGGAACTGATGAAAGGTTCTCGGCGATTGTCTTACCAGTAACCGTCAGGCAAGTCCCATCCAGGTATCCTTCCTCCAACAGGTATTTCAACACCACGGGAGTTCCACCTATTTTGTGCAGGTCCTCCATCAGATAGGTTCCGCTGGGTTTCAGGTCGGCCATCAGCGGAGTGCGGTCAGACACCTGCTGAAAGTCCGCCAGGGTGAGACGCAGGTTGACACTTCGTGCCATCGCCATGAGGTGGAGCACGGCGTTAGTCGAACCGCCCATGGCCATCACCACGGTAATGGCATTTTGAAACGCCTGCCGGGTCATGATGTCACGAGGTTTGATGTCTAGTTCGAGGAGCTTGCGGATGGCAGCGCCTGCGTCGCGACATTCCTTGAGCTTTTCTGCACTCAAGGCCGGAAATGAGGCGGAGCCCGGCAACGACATGCCCAACGCCTCAATGGCGGAGGCCATCGTATTGGCGGTATACATGCCACCGCACGCTCCTGCTCCCGGGCACGCGTGCTGAATAATCCCCTTGAAATCCTCTTCCGAAAGTTTTCCGGCCAGTTTCTCTCCCAACGCTTCGAAGGCCGACACTATGTTAAGTGACTTGCCCTTCCAATGTCCGCCGGCAATAGAGCCGCCATAGACCATGATGGAAGGCCGGTTAAGGCGTCCCATGGCCATCACGGACCCAGGCATGTTCTTGTCGCATCCAACAACGGCGATCAATCCGTCGTAATAGTGAGCACCACATACGGTCTCGATGGAGTCGGCGATGATCTCGCGGCTCACGAGGGAATAGCGCATTCCCCCGGTACCATTCGAGATACCGTCACTCACCCCTATTGTGTGAAAGATCAATCCGACAAGATCCTGATCCCATACCCCGGTCTTTACTTCAGCGGCGAGGGAATTGAGGTGCATATTACAAGTGTTGCCATCGAACCCCGTGCTGACAATGCCCACCTGGGCTTTGTCCATATCCTTTTCACTGAGGCCGATGCCGTATAGCATGGCCTGGGAAGCAGGAAGCGTGGGGTCCTGGGTGAGGACTTTGCTGTAGCGATTCAGTGCCATCAGACGATCACGTAGCTGTAGTTCTTGTCGAGCGTCAGGCAGTGATAAGCCTCCTGGACAACACGGCCGAGGGACTTTTTCCAGGGCTTACTCATGGTGTGGCCGTCGATGGACTCGATGGCCGTGATTTCTGCCGCAGTGCCGCATAAGAAAGCCGATTCTGCGCTATCCAGTTCCTCAGGGTGGATTTCCCTTTCAAACACCGGTATATCCAACTCGCCGCAGATCTCCAGGACGACACGACGGGTGATACCCGGAAGGATGTGCCCCGGCGCGGGCGTGTGCAAGGCTCCATCTTTCTCAAGAAAGAAGTTCGCCCCCGGGGCTTCAGCGAGCATTCCATTCATGTCAAGCATTAGTGCCTCATCGTACCCACGACTCTTCGCTTCCGAAGTAGCCAGGATAGAATTGACATAATGGCCACTGGCTTTCGCTTCGATATGAATCGACCGGGGGTTCGGCCGCTGATAGGATGAGCGACACATGCGCAACGAAGAACTGGTGAAGTACTTACCCCAATCCCATGCGGTGATCATAACCGAGACTTTCTCGGGAGCGGTAAGCGACATGTTAGGACTGCAAAATACCAGGGGTCGTATGTAGGCATTGGAAAGACCATTTCTTTTCAGCACCTGGTAGGAAATCTGCAACATTTCGTCGGTGGTATAGGAAACAGGAATGCCGATCAACTGGCAACTCTTGATGAGTCGCTCAAAGTGAGCCGGCCCCTGGAAAATCTTGGTTCCATGAACCGTATGGTAAGCCCGAATGCCCTCGAAGGCGCCATAGCCGTAGTGAAGCGTCTGACCAAACAGATCCGTCCGGGCCTCCGCGGCGGGAACAAAATCACCGTCGATAAAAAGTATAGTGTTGTCGGAATAGTAAGATTTCATTTTGGTAACAATCGTTAGTTGGTATCAGGGTATTTAAAACGAAACCGCCCCGGGGGTCGGGGCGGATGCTGATTCTTGACTTGGTTATTTATCGTGCAATTGTCACCCCGTTGGAATAAGTGGAATAATAATGACGATCAACAGCAGCACGCACAAGGAAGCCGCGGGGCTTGCCTTTACGATCGAAACAAATTGCCTGTTGTTCATGGATTTTGCTGCTGACAGGACAAGAATCAAAATAATTCAGCGGAGTTGCAACGCAAGCCGTCAACTTTATTTTAGAGAACGAATGTTAGTTGCCGATCGCTTACCGCTACCCAATGGTCGTTAGGTGCTGAACTAAGGTTGAAACGAAACGTCGAAAAGATTTTCTAGTTGACCCACCACGACGCTTCGGGGCAATGCCCTCAACACCGAGTTGCGCAGGGATCGAAGCACAGGGTTTTCCAATTGTGACAACTTTCCAAATGTCCAGGACTGGTTGACGATGCCGGTGGTCCTGCGAATGCGGTGAGTTTCAAAACGGGCAAACGCTTCCTCAGCGGGGTAGCGCGACAAAGCATTCATCAGGGTTGCCGCATCTTCAATGGCCATGCAGGCGCCCTGACCCAGATTAGGCGTGGTGGCATGCGCGGCATCGCCGGCGAGCACCACTCTTCCGAAAGCGAATCTTGATATGGGTTTGATATCGATGATGTCGCCCCAAATCAGTTGGTCATCCCGGGTGTGCTCCAGGACTTGAGGGATGGGAAAGTGAAATCCACGAAAGATGTCCTGCAAATCTTTCACACGGGCATTTTTCATTTGGGTATCCTGCTGGACCGCATTGAGTGTGGCAAACCAGTAGACGCGGCCCCGCGCCAACGGCACTACGCCAAATCGCCGACCCTTGCCCCACGTTTCGGTCATTTCATCCAGGTTGATTCCAGGCGGAAGATCGTCGATCACACCTCTCCAGCAGGTGTATCCCGAATAGCGCGGTTGACTGTCGGGGAGCAGTTGCTTGCGCACCATCGAGTGGATCCCATCCGCCGCGATGAGGTAATCGGTTTTCACCTGGGTTCCATCAGCAAACTGAAGCGTGACTCCGGTTGAATCCTGGATGAATGATGTTGCGGCCTTTCCCAGTTGCACCGTACCTGGCTTCAGGAAAGCCAGCAGCAATTCATGAAGGTCAGCGCGGTGAAGCGTGAAGTTATTGAGCACCCCAAATCGTCTCTTGAGTTCATCACTGGAAGTCTCGCTGATCAACCTGCCAAGCTTGTCTTTGCCTCTGGCCACCTGCAGCCGGCATCCGATAGCAATAACTTCAGCATCAATTCCGATCTCCTCGTAGGCTCGGATGGCGTTCCCTGAAAGCGAGAGCCCTGCTCCCAGGGGTTTGAAGGAAGGGGCCGCTTCGAAAAGTGTTACCGTAAGACCTTTCCGTTGAAGGGCGATGGCCGTGGACAGGCCGCCAATTCCGCCTCCCAAAATGGCAAATGACGATTGAGTATTCATGATTTGGAAGATACGGAAGCCGGCAAAAGTGGTTGGCCCCGGGATCGCAAGAATTTTCAACGAGACCGGCTATTTACCCTCGAGATTCTGCCAGAAGTTCTACTTTTGTGCTCCCTTGACGGGAGTGGTGTAGGAAGGGGAATTAAGCCGAAGTAGCTCAGCTGGTAGAGCAACGGTTTCGTAAACCGTAGGTCGTGGGTTCAAGTCCCATCTTCGGCTCAAACAGGGCGGATTGGGTAGAAAGGAAAGCTTTTTTACCTTTGCCGCCTTGCTAACCGCCTGCCCGGGTGGTGAAATTGGTAGACACGTACGTTTGAGGGGCGTATGGCGCAAGCTGTGCTGGTTCGAGTCCAGTCCCGGGCACTAGTCTCCCTCCTGAGGAGACGACTTTCCGAGAGGGAAGAGTACAGGCCGAAGTGGTGAAATTGGTAGACACGCACGTTTCAGGGGCGTGTGCCGCAAGGTATGCGGGTTCGAGTCCCGCCTTCGGCACTTGGAGACCCGATTCTTGAATAAAGAGTCGGGTTTTTTGTTTTAATGGCTTCGAAGATCGGGAACGGCAGTGCCGAAGGCGGGCAGGCCCGCCTTCGCTGAAATCAACGGAAAGCCCATAGGTAACTTTGTTTAGCAAAAATCATCAGGAAAACAGGATTGCTCCGGAAACCACCAGAGCATAACTAGTGTCGTGTACTACCTGTATGTCATTAAAACTCTTTCTAGGAATTATCTGTATAAGGGAATTACCAACAATTTGATCAGGCGAGTCTCTGAACACAATCTTGGTTACAATCGCACCACCAAACCCTATCGGCCGTTCAAACTCCTTTTATCTGAAGCCTATTGCACCCGGACAGAGGCAAGGAAAAGAGAACAATATTTTAAGACCGGACATGGCAGATTATGCCTGAAATCATTACTCAAGTAATAGGTTCGAGCCTGCCTGCTAAGCAGGCCTGCCTGCTTTTGCAGGTCCCGCCTTCGGCACTTGGAGACCCGATTCTTGAATAAAGAGTCGGGTTTTTTGTTTTAATAGCTTCGAAGATCGGGAACGGCAGTGCCGAAGGCGGGCAGGCCCGCCTTCGCTGAAATCAAAGGAAAGTCCATAGGTAACTACTGACTTTCGCGCGCAGAATGGGCCGGTCTTTCTGGGCACGCACAGCAGGATTGGACTTTGCGGTCCTGACTGGATGGTGTGGCTTGGTGGTATCCATAACCTTGCAAAATCAGTGAGCGGGAACCGCCGGGTGCTGGAGGGTAACCGAATGCTCACGGTTCATCGCGTCGGCATAATAAAAGAATAGTGCGAAGAAGAACGCAACAGAGAATAAGCAGAAGTGTACCATAAGCGTCCGGTTTTGTTTAATCAAATGTGCAAGGGCAGCCCAATCCCTTTTTTGGAGTGTCCGGGACAAGATTTCCAGCGTAATATTTGGGCACCTTTTGCAGTTTTCCTGTGCACCCTCCCTCTCGTCTGCTATTTTTGTCCGTCCATCGTTCAGACTATTCACTCATGCCATTTCGCTTCACCTTAGCGGGCCTACTAATTCTTTTCCTGTGCACCGCCAGGGTCATAGCCCAGGGACTGCCCTCCCCCAGTAACCGTGAGTGGCACCTTCTCGATCCCGAACGGAACCAGGTGCAGGGCATCAGTGCCGACAGGGCTTATGCTGAACTTCTCAAGGATCGTCCTTCAACAACTATTACCGTTGCCATCATCGATTCGGGGGTTGACATCAACCATGAAGACCTGAAATCGGTAATCTGGACAAACGCCCGGGAAATAGCCGGTAATGGTCTGGATGATGACAAAAACGGATTCGTTGATGACATCCACGGCTGGAATTTCATCGGCGGGAAAAACGGCGAGGTGGATGCTGATACCTATGAGCTTACCCGGGAATACGTCAGGCTCGAAAAGAAATTCGCCAAAATGCCGGAGAACAAGGTGCCGGGAAAACAACGCAAAGAATACGATTACTATAAAAAAACGAAGGAGAAGTTTCTCCGCCTGCGGGATGAAAACCGTACCGAGTACGAATACTACACTAAACTGAACAACAGCCTGGCTATGAGCATGGATACACTGAAGGCGGTATTGAAAACGGACCGCCTGACGCGTGAAGCCGTCGATTCTTTTAGATCCTCCAATCCCACGCTCAGTTTTGCCAAGGGTTTCACCAAGCTCATGCTCCGAAATGCCGATGAAGACACAGACCTGGAGCAGATCAAAAATGATCTTCAACAGGCCGTAGATCATTTCCGGATAATTGTTGACTTCGGATACAATCCCGATTTCGACTCTCGTCAAATCATCGGGGACGATACGTCAAATCCTAGGGAACGAAACTACGGCAACAACAATGTGATCGGCCCAGATCCCAAGCACGGCACGCACGTGGCAGGCATCGTGGCCGCGGATCGCGCCAACGAAACAGGAATCAAGGGGATTGCCGGAAACGTGCGGATCATGGTGCTGCGCGCGGTACCCAATGGCGACGAGCACGATAAAGACATCGCCAACGCAATCCGCTATGCTGCCGACAACGGCGCCCGCATCATCAACATGAGTTTTGGCAAGAGCTTGTCGCCCGACAAAGTGGTCGTGGATGAAGCGATTGCGCACGCGGAAGCAAAAGGCGTGTTGTTCGTTCATGGAGCCGGCAACGAAAAGCAAGACAATGACAAGGAGGGCAATTTTCCCAGTCGCCGATACACCAATGGAAAGGAAGTGAAGGCCTGGCTGGAAGTGGGCGCTTCCTCGGCGGGAACGGACAAGAATTTCGTCGCTGACTTCTCCAACTACGGCAAAAAGACAGTGGATGTATTTGCTCCCGGTGTTGACATTTATTCCACGGTGCCCAATAATCAATATGAAAATGAGAGCGGCACCAGCATGGCGTCGCCTGTTGTTGCGGGCATTGCTGCGATGGTCTGGTCGTATTTCCCTGATTTAACAGCTGCACAGATTGCTGATATCGTCAAATCATCTACCCGCAAGTTTGATGGACTTACCGTGAACAAACCCGGCGGTGGAGAAGCCGAGTTCAGTGATCTGAGCAGCACAGGAGGCGTGGTCAATGCCTACCAAGCCCTCACGCTGGCTGCCGCTCGTCACGCTCAGCCAAGCGACAATCGAAAGAAATAGACTATTCAGTGCGGAGCGATTCGACAGGATTGGTAAACGAGGTCTTCAACGCCTGGTAGGAAACCGTCGCGAACGCAAGCAAGAGAGCACTCAAGCCTGCATAAACAAAAACAGAAGGACCCAATTCCACATGGAAAGCGTAGTTTTCCAGGAATTTGCTTGCTCCATACCAGGCGGGAGGGACGGCAACGAGAAAGGCTATTCCGACCAATCTCATGAAGTCGCCTGAAAGCAGCACAAGAATGCTGTGCGCGGTTGCTCCCAACACCTTTCGGATGCCCACTTCCTTGGCTCGCTGAATAGACATATAAGAAGCCAGGCCAAACAATCCCAGGCAACTAATGAGTATCGCTATGCTCATGGCGGTTCCAGATAAGGTTGAAATGCGCTGCTCCGTCAAATAGAAATTGCGCAGCGTCTCATCCACAAAATCATACTTGAATTTGTGATCCGGATACACCTTCTTCCAGGCTTCTTCAAGTTTAACCAGTGCCGGAGTGAAATTTCTGGCGCCCTGCCCGGGAACAGTGAGCTTAACACTTATACCATAAAGGTCTTCTTCCCAACCACTCATATAAACCGGCGTATACGGTGCGCGGAGGGAAAACACATGGTAATCTCTCATGACCCCCACAATGACAAAGTTCCTGCCATTGCCCTGCTCAACTTGCTGCCCCAACGCCGATTCCCGTGACAATCCAAATTCTCTCAAGAAAGCCTCATTTACCAGGATTTCAGTCTTGTGATTTGGTGTCAGGTTTCGGCCCGCCACTAACTGAATTCCGTACACGTTCAGGTAGTTTGGATCTCCAAATTTTCTAATGACGCTTTTCCGTGTCTCAGTTCCATTCGCTTTCACGATAAGCTCATTGGAGCTGTACCCTTTGGTGGCCGGAGGTGATTGGCACAGTGTTAACCGTTCCACGGCCGGAATCCTTTCCAGTTCATTTTTCAGAGCAAACCGCTTCTCTTCCTTCTCCCCCCTCGGCGGGTTGATATGAAGAATGGCCTCCTTGGCAAATCCCAGGTCTTTTCTAAGCATGTAGTCAATTTGTGAACCAACAACCAGCGTACCTATGATCAATAGCTGCGCGCTGGCAAACTGAAAGACAATTAATCCTTTGCGGAGAACCCCCGCTCGCGAAGGATTTGCAGAGTAACCCTGACTCTTAAGCGCATCAGCAGGACGGAAGGAAGACAGGACAAATGCCGGATATAACCCGGAAAGAACACCCACCACCAATAGTATACCCGCAAGGAACATCAGGTTGATCGGTTCCAACAAACTGAATTGAAGCCCTGGGGGCACAAACTCGTAAAAGAATATCAGGCTGAGTTCAGCCAATGGGATTGCCACCACCACGGCAGCCAGCGTGAGTAGAATGCTCTGGGCAAGAAAATGGCCGATCAACTGAGATCGTGTACTCCCCATCACCTTGCGAATCCCCACTTCCCGTGAGCGCTTGAAAGCCCGGGCCGTTTCAAGATTGACAAAATTGATCGACGCCAGCAACAACAAAATGACCGCCACAATGGAAAGAGTTGTGAGCATACTGCGGCTCGCGGCAGGCCTTGATGAATCAAATATCCCCAGTGAAGAATTAAAATGAAGGTCACTAAGTGGTTGGAGTTTATAGGTAACGGTCCAGGTGTTGTCAGTGCTGTGCTTACGCTCTTCCTGGTCAAGGACCTTAAGTTGTTCTTCAATGGCAGAGACCGATGTACTTGGAGCAAGCTTGATCCACAGCTGTGTGTTGCTGTTGGTGCTTTCCCAATCATTGAGTGTGATTTGGTCTTTCAAATAGGTCACCTCAATGCTGGATTTTGATATGAACTCGGTGAAGTCAAAGTCATGGTTGAATATCGGCGGGTTCACAATACCGGCCACAGTGACCACAAGGGAATCATGATACAGCAATTCCTTCCCGAGAATCAATTCGGGAGATGACGTGCCGAAGTACTTGAGCGCCCGATCGACTGTGAGCACAACCTGATTAGGCTGACCAAGTGAGCGGGCAGCACCCTGAACCCACTTGTACCCGGAGACCAGGCTAAAGAATTCCGGAGAGACCAAGGCAATCCGCATTTCTGTGTCGAAGGTGACCGGATCGCCAGGGCCGGGGACCTTAACCTTCCATCCTTGCGTATGAAATGGCGCTGCAACTTCGAGGCCCGTAAACTGCGTGGCTACGGCTGACTGTACGGCTGTTGAAACGCCTCGATTGGTTCCATTGTTCTCGCCGCTGAAATTTGTGTAAACTCGGTAGATCCGGTCGGAATCCGGTACCGACCGGTTGAAGCTCATTTCAAAACTGACGATCAGGTAGATGACCAGGCAACTTGCGATGCCAATGGTCAGGCCGATAATATTGATGATCGTGTAGAGGCGGTTATTCAACAACGTGCGCCAGGCGATCGTGAAGTAATTTCTCAGCATAAGGCTCGGGGTTCGGGGTTTCACTTCCAAAACCGGGCCACTCGGCCTTAGTCTCAAAATTCACCTCCTTTTGGAAGGGTTGAGCGTCCAGTTCTGGGTATCCCTGCCCGAATCCGGTCATCCCTACGACTTAAATGAGCCTCAAACCTGACGATCGTCATTCGGGTTGCTTCAGGAAAATGGGACTTTGCACAAGCCCGTATTTCCGAGCCAGTTGATGGAACCGTATCTTATCCTTGTTTACGTTCTCATGGCCGCTGCCATCGTGGACCTGGTGGTTGGCGTCAGCAACGACGCGGTCAATTTC
Source organism: Cyclobacteriaceae bacterium (assembly GCA_041912235.1). Classification (GTDB taxonomy): domain Bacteria; phylum Bacteroidota; class Bacteroidia; order Cytophagales; family Cyclobacteriaceae; genus ELB16-189. The sequence continues at coordinate 9,541 of JAYRNL010000062.1, read as the reverse complement.
CTGAACTCCGCAGTTGGTTCCCGGGCCGGCTCTCTGCGGCTAATTCTCATGGTCGCCAGTCTTGGTGTTGTCATCGGCTGTACATTTTCCAGTGGAATGATGGAGGTGGCCCGCAATGGCCTCTTCAATCCGTCTTTCTTCACCTTCGACATGGTCATGATCATCTTCATGGCCGTCATGCTGACCGATATTGTATTGCTGGACATTTATAACTCCCTGGGGCTTCCGACGTCCACGACCGTATCGCTGGTCTTCGAAATCCTGGGTGCGGCCTTCGCAACGGGGATCCTGTTGTCGTATGGCCGGGGCCAGGGATTCCCCGATCTCGAACAAGTGATCAATTTTTCAAGTGCGATAACGATCGTCAGCGGGATCTTCCTGTCCGTACTGCTCTCCTTCGTATTTGGATCGTTGATTCAGCATATCCTCCGGATCATCTTCTCTTTTGAACTGGATAAGAGCCTTAAACGATACGGCGCCATTTTCAGCGGCATTGCCATAACGACCATCATCTACTTCATGATTATCAAAGGGGCCAAAGGAAGCGTTCTTTTCTCCGACGCCCAGGTGAAATGGGTGATCGAGAATACGAGGAGCATCCTCGTTGCTTCTGTGGTATTCTTCAGCATTTTGGTGCAAACCCTGATGTGGTGGAGGAAGGTCAACCCCCTGCGCATGGTGGTTCTTCTGGGCACCTTTTCATTGGCGATGGCGTTTGCGGCTAATGATTTGGTAAACTTCGTCGGCGTTCCCGTCGCTGGCCTTATTTCCTTTCAGGCGTGGCAGGCGTCAGGCACGGAGGCGGCCAGCTATACCATGGACGTGCTGAAAGGTCAGGTGAGCACCCCCTATTGGATCCTGCTTCTCTCGGGCGGCGTCATGGTCATCACGCTTTGGACAAATGCGAAAGCTCGCAAGGTGACTCAAACCGAAGTCTCGCTCGGAAGGCAGGATGAGGGCGACGAGTTATTCCAATCCAACGTAGTGTCCCGGGCCATTGTAGGATCTACGGTACAGTTCGGTGAACTGGTTGCCCGGCTTGTGCCCGTACGCCTCTCGGCTTTTCTGGGGACGCGCTTCGCCAAACTCACCCAACGTTATCAAAGCGATCGCGAAGCGCCATCGTTCGACCTGCTTCGCGCATCGGTCAACCTGCTGGTCTCGAGTATGCTTATCGCCTATGGAACCTCGAAGAAACTGCCGCTCTCCACAACCTTTGTCACCTTTATGGTGGCGATGGGGACTTCATTCGCCGACATGGCCTGGGGGCGGGAAAGTGCCGTATATCGTGTGGCGGGCGTGCTCAACGTGATCGCCAGCTGGTTGATTACCGCCGTAGTGGCCTTTACGTCCGCCAGCATCATGGCATTAATCATATTTCAAACAGGATTTATTGGATTCTTTGCGTTGGCAGCTGTCGCGATATTCCTTCTCATAAGGAGTCACATCATCTTCAATCAAAAGCAGAAAGAGGAAAAAGCATTGGCCAAAGTGTTCCAGGGCCAGGAACTGGACTTGCGTGAAATGATCGAAGAGAGTAAGGCGACGACTTCGCGCAACCTGAAGGCCATCAGGAAGATCATGCAGCACAGCCTGAAGTCGCTCATTAAAGGCGATCGGCGCACGCTGATCAAATCCAACGAGGAAGCCGAGAAACTGAAAGACCAGAACGATAAGCTCCACAGCAAAGCTGTTAAGTACATCAAGCGCATCAGGAAAGGGCATTTTGGCGCGGGGCGGTTATACCTGCTGGTCTTCCATCAAATTCAGTTCATCTATCAACGGTCCAAGCACGTAAGCACCGTATGCACCAATCATGTTATCAATCATCACGATATTCCAAAAGACGATTTTCGAAAAGTGATCAACGAGGCCGAAGCCTACCTGTCTGCGTTTGTGGACGGCGTCGCCCGAAGCATAGAGGGGATGAACTTTGATGACGAAAAGGCCCTCGAGGAGCAATACCGGCGACTCCAGGAATTTGTCCGGCTGAGCCTCGATCAACAGATTCAAAAAATCCAGCTGGATGAGTTGGGCAATCGTATGGGACAGCTGCAGATTCAATTACTCCTGGGCATTCAGGACGTAGCCGTGGGTGTACATCAGATCAGGGCGCTCTTTACAGAATTCGGCCGGCAAAAGCAGTGATGACCTCCGTCATTTTGCCCCCCACCAGAAACCATGCATCAAATATCCTGTAGGCCCTGCCACTGACAAAGATCAGGCAGGGTTTCATCCGGCTATCATTGAACCTGGCAGGACTGAAAGCATAGCTTAGCACTGTCAATAAATCAGTGCCCTGTTTACCGATAACCACTTAAAAAGGAGGATGTATGAAACTGTTGAAAAACCCGTTGTTCCCTTCGCTCCTCACGGATCGTTGGATACCTGAGTTCTTTGACAACGAACGCTTCTTTGACTCCGACTGGATGAAGAGTATCACTGTACCCTCTGTCAACATTCGCGAGACCGAGAAGGAGTTCTTTGTTGAACTGGCTGCCCCCGGACTGAGCAAGAAAGATTTCAAGATTTCCCTCGAAAATGGCATGCTGACCATTTCGGCCGAGAAGAAACTTGAAAAAGAAGAAAAGGAAAAAGAATTCACACGCAAGGAATTCAGCTACACGAACTTCAGCCGTTCATTTATGGTCCCCGAAAACGTCAACGAAGACAAGATCGAAGCCCACTATGAAGACGGTATTCTGAAGCTCCAGTTGCTGAAGAAAGCCATTGAACAGGCAAAACCTACCAAGGCTATCGAAGTCGTTTGAACGTCACGCATCTTCCTGGGCTCCGGCAGGTTCCCGCGCAATCTTAGAGGCTCTTCGAGAACCTTCAGTAACCAAAGCACGACGAACCTGCCGATCAAGCCCTCTTGGAAAATCCCTCCATCCGGAGGGATTTTCTTTTTTGGGCCACAAGGTTCACGTGGTGTAAATCATGCACCTTCAGTATCTTGCCCGCCCTTAATCCATCTTACCATGAAGCTAACATCGCTTGTTACCCTGGTGTGCCTGGCGCTCACGATTCATTCCGCCACGGCTCAGGAAGTTCAAAAGGCCAAATTCCTTGACCCCGCCGACATGGACCGAATGGTTAAGCCGGGCGACGACTTTGTCAACTACGCAGGAGGCGTGTGGCTGAAGAACAACCCGGTGCCGGCCAAAGAAACACGATGGGGCAGCTTCAACCTTCTTCGCGATTTCAACGTGAAGGCGTTGCAGGGCATCCTCACCGAAGCGATGAATGACAAGCAGGCGCCAGCCGGGTCCGTCAAACGCCGCGTGGGCGATTTCTACGCCTCCGCCATGGACACACTTACAACAGAGAAGCTGGGGGCTGAACCCATCCGCGCCGACTTCAAGCGGGCAGGTGAAGTGAAAAATTCCCAACAAGTCCTCGATGAAGTCGCTTATCAACGGATGCAGGCCGCGGGAACGCCGCTTTTTGGACTTGCCGTATTTCAGGACCGCAAGTTTCCAACCCGAAATGTGGTCAATCTCAGCCAGGGAGGCACCTCATTGCCTGACCGCGATTACTATCTGAAGTCAGATGCCCGGTCGAAGAAAGCCCAGGATGCCTTGAACAAATATATGGTGACGCTCTTCGGCCTTGCCGGCGTATCCGAAGAAGAGGCGAAGAAGAAGGCAGAATCAGTTTACCGAATTGAGCGAATACTGGCGGCCGCCCAACGCAGTCGGGTGGAAATGCGCGATCCTCAGAAGACCTATAACAAATACGCCATAGCCGAATTGAGCAAGACCACGCCGTCGATCGACTGGAAAGCGTACCTCGCCAAATTCAAGATTACCACAGAAGATACCGTTCTGGTCAACTCTCCCAAATTCTTTGTTACGGTCGATAGCCTTGTTAAGCATGCACCCGTCACGGACTGGCAGGCCTACTTACAATGGAACATCCTCCGCCCAGCCGCTCCCCTGCTCAGCAAGGCGTTTGTGGATGCCAGTTTCGCTTATGACCAGGCCCTTACCGGGCAGAAGGTGCAGCGACCGCGGTGGGATCGATCGGCCAACCGGGTTGATAATTCCATCGGCGATTTGTTGGGCCAGCTGTACGTAGAGAAGTATTTCAAGCCACAGGCCAAGGCGCGCATGCAGGAGATGATCAACAACCTGATCAAGGCCTATGAAATCCGCATCCGCAACCTCGACTGGATGAGCGAGGCAACCAAAGAAAAAGCACTGGCCAAACTGAAAGCCTTTACGCCCAAGATTGCGTACCCTGACAAGTGGAAAGATTACAAGGGACTCAATATCAGTCGTGACAAGTACTATGAAAATGTAAGGAGCGCCAACCGCTGGGAGTACCTTGACATGCTCAGCCAGCTGGGCAAGCCCGTTGACAAGACCCGCTGGGGGATGACGCCGCCAACGGTAAACGCGTACTACTCTCCCTTGATGAATGAAATCGTTTTCCCCGCAGGTATACTTCAGTTCCCCTTCTTCCATCCGGATGCCGATGATGCCTTTAACTATGGGGCCATCGGAGCCGTCATCGGACATGAGATTTCCCATGGTTTTGATGATTCGGGGAGCCAGTATGACAAAGACGGCGCTCTCCGCAACTGGTGGACCGCGGAAGACCGGGAGAAGTTCAACGCGAAGGCCAAACTCCTTGGCGAGCAGTTCGACAAATACACGGTGCTCGATTCTCTTCACGTAAACGGCAAACTCACCATGGGCGAAAACATTGGCGACCTGGGCGGACTCAATGCCGCCTATGAAGCCTTTAAGATGACCGCGCAGGGAAAATCGGATGTCAAGATTGACGGACTTACGCCCGATCAGCGATTCTTCCTTGCCTGGGCCCAGGTGTGGCGGAGCAACATTCTTCCTGATCGCGCCGCGCAACTCATCCTTACCGACACGCACTCCCCTGACAACTATCGGGCGATTGGTGCGCCGGTAAACATGGATGCCTGGTACAAGGCCTTTGACATCAAACCCGGAGACAAGTTGTACAAGAAGCCCGAGGACCGCATAAAGATCTGGTAGATGCCTTACACGCACTTCCTCGTTTCTGTTTCAGAAAAAATTGCGTGGGTTTCCTTTAACCGGCCGCAGAAAGCCAATGCGCTGAATCTTGCGGCGTGGGAAGAACTCAAGTCCGTGATGGAAGAGCTCGGCCAGCGGAACGACGTCCGCGTGATTGTACTCCATGGTGAGGGAAAAATCTTCTGCGCCGGAATCGATCTCGAGCTGCTCATGTCCGTGCAGCAGTTTGAGACAATGCCCACGGCGACCGCCCGCCAAGAGGCCATTTATGCCATGGTGATCAAACTGCAGGACTGCGTCACGGCCATCGAGCGTTGCCCCAAACCCGTCATCGCCGCCATTCACAATGGCTGCATCGGCGGCGGCGTGGATATCATCGCTGCCTGCGACCTTCGCTACTGCGCCGAGGACGCCTATTTTGTCATCAAGGAAATTGATATGGGAATGGTGGCCGATCTCGGCACCTTGCAACGGTTGCCCAAGTTTGTGAAACCGGCTGTAGTCGCCGAAATGGCCTATACCGGGCGCGCCGTCCAGGCGGCAGAAGCGGTGAATATTGGGCTGGTGAATGGAAAGTTCAGCACGAAAGAAGAAATGATAAAAGGTGTCGGAGAAATAGCCACACAGATTGCCGCCAAATCCCCGGTTTCCATCCGGGGAACCAAGCAAGTGCTGCTTCACGCCATGAACAATCCGGTGCCCGAGGGGCTGGAGTACATAGCCCGTCATAATTCAGAAAACCTGCTGTCCAACGACCTGAAGGAGTCATTCCGCGCCGTTATGGAAAAGCGGCCTCCGCGATATGAGGATTAGCCTGCGATGAACAAACTATTTATTTCCCTTGTCCTTTTGGTTGCCCCCGTTGCCGGGTTATCCCAGGCGAAGGAATATGTATGCCAACCCTGTGGCCTCCCCTGTGATGAGGAAGTTCACGCCAAGCCCGGCACGTGTAAGCTTTGCCAGATGCCTTTGGTTGAAAAATCCCTGGTCAGGTTTTCGAACCTCACGCCCAGGGAATTTTGTCAGCGCATGGCAGATAATCCCGATGCGGTTGTCCTTGATGTCCGCTCCCCGGGAGAGTTTTCAGGCACAAATACAAGTGTAGAGACGTATGGATACTTCAAGAGAGCCATCAACATCAACATCAACCAACTCACCAAGCGGCTGGGTGAACTCAACGAATTCAAGAACAGGGAAATCCTCGTCTATTGCAGTCAGAATCACCGCAGCCCAAGAGCCGCCTTTTACCTGGGATTGCAAGGCTTCACCAACATCAAGAATATGTCAGGCGGACTCTCCAAGGCCGGTGATGCCATGAAGTCTTCCTGCTTCAAGGCCCAGTTTGTCACCCACAAAAAGTAAGGTCACTTTGTTCTTATGGGCCGCAACAGAACAGACGACGGGCCTTTCAACAGTGTGTACGTAAGCGTTCTTTCGCCTCCCGTTGGCTTATCATCCGAATCCTCCGGTCGATAGACCGGGAACGTGTTGGTGAGAACACCTTTCTTGAAGACAAGGTGATCGTGACCGCGGTAGCCTTCATAGGCCTCACCTTCCTTCATGTGGTAAGGCGTTGCTCCCTCAAAAGAAATCAAGGCCAACGACTTATCTTCATTCGAGTACATGCCGAGGATGGTTCCGGATGATTCCGCGCTCATTGATTGAGTGATTATGTACAGCTCCTGGAACCCGTCCTTGTCCAGGTCTTCCAATTGAATAGCCAGCACCGGATCTACTTCACCAAAATCAAGGGAAACCGTATCGGATGAAATGCCCTGCACCTCGACGGTGACGTTCACCAGGCTTGAGTCGAGCATCGGCACCTGATTCACGATCCAGGTTACACCGGTTGTCGACTTCAATTCATTTCGCTTGGCGAGTTCTGTCCGGGGAATGTACAGCGTACTATCCTGTTCGCCGTCACCACTCTCATCAGATGATCCGGAACACGCCGACATGATCAGTCCTCCCCAGGCCAGGAAGATCGTGATTTGGGCAAAAGATCTCATGGAGCGAAGATATCGCAATCTCACGACTAGGACGATCGCAAGGTTTGTGCCGGGGAAATCCTGCCGGCGCGCCAGGCCTGACGGCTTACGGTCGCCAGGGCGATCAGCACGGAGACCAGGCCCGCCAACGCAAACGTTATCCAGTCCAGGTTAATCCGGTACGAGAAATTCTCGAGCCAGCGTGTCATCAGGTAACCCGACAAGGGGATCGCGATTACAATGGCCACAAGAACCAATTGCATGAAGCCTGTGGTCAGCAGGGAAAAAACAGACAGGCCAGACGCGCCGTGGATCAGGCGAATGCTTATTTCCTTGTTTCGCTGTTCGATCATGAATGTTGACAAGCCAAACAAGCCGAGGCACGCCACCAAAATGGCCAGGGTTGAAAAGGAAGTGACGATCCGGCCTACGCGCTGAACATCCGCATACATGGCGCCAAAGCGGTCGTCAAGGAATGAATAGCGGAACGGCTGCTGGGGGAGGAACTTGTTCCAACGGGCCTCCAGATCGGCTACCGCCTGTCGCGCCGAATTAGACTTGGTTCGTACTGCGACCACCGTCGGGCTCTCTCCCAGAACAAGGCACAGCGGCTCGATGCGCTCACGGAAGGACGAGAAATGAAAGTCGCGGACTACGCCAATCACCGTATACGTTCGCCCTCCATTGGAAATGCGCATGCCCAATACTTCGCCACCGCCGAGATCGTGGGCCATCGTTTCGTTGAGAATGACACCTGCGGAATCAGAAGCGAGGTCCGCCCGGAAGTTTCTTCCTTGTTTCATGGTTAAACCCAACGTAGCAACGTAATAAGGATCAACCCGCCAGATTTGGGCGATGACAGGTTTTTCCGCCTGCACTTTTCCGTCATGCCAGAATGAGTTGCCGTTTCGTTTCATACCGGGCACAGGGAGGTATCCGCTAAGTGTGGCATTTTCGACCGAAGCCAACTGTGTAAGTTCGTCCCGAAATGCCACGGCCTGTTTGCCCAGCGAACCTCCGCCTTCGATCAAAATCACCTGTTCCTTGTCGAAGCCCACATCCTTGTGCAAGATAAATTCCATCTGACGATAGATCGTCACGGTACCTACGAGCAGGACGACAGAGCTGGCGAACTGGAAGACAACCAGCCCGCTTCGCAAGGCCGAACCCCGGGCTCCTTTTGTGAGTTTTCCCTTTAGTACCTCGATCGGCTGGAAGGAAGACAAGTAGACCGAAGGATACATCCCGGCAAGGGCGCCGAGCAGGATCGCCGCACCGATGACAATCGGGTACAACTGCCATTGCATCCAGGGTAACGACAATTCCTTCCCTGCGATAAAGTTGAAATAGGGCAATAGCAGGGCCGTTAACAGGATTCCAATCACAAAGGCCAGCGTGCTGTAAAGAACAGACTCCGTCATGAATTGGATCAACAACTGATGGCGTTGCGAACCGGACACTTTCCTCATGCCAACTTCCTTGGCCCGGTTCGCCGACCGGGCCGTGGAAAGATTGATGAAATTGACGGCGGCGATAAGAAGGATGAAACCCGCAATGGAGGCAAAGAGCCATACCCGCCGGATGTCGCCATGCTCAAGTCCATCGTGAATGTCTGAAGAAAAAAGGTGCACGCGGGCGAGCGGCTGCAGTTCGATCCAGGCGTTGCTCTTCAGGGTTTGCACATCGGCATTCGACATGCCGTCGCGCAGCAGCATCGGCACAACATACTTCTCAAGAATGCCGTCGGTAATCTTCCTTTCCAAACCCGGTATATCGGTGCCCGGTTCCACCTTGACGTATGTCGTATAGTTGCTGGCGCCCCAATCGCTCTGTTCCCCTTTCCAAAACTCCACGCCGGACGTAGTTAGCATGATTTCGAAGGGGAATTGGGAGGTGGCGCGAAAGTCCTCCACCACGCCATCGACGGTGTATGGGTGTTTGTCGTCGTTATTGACGATGAGGAGTTTACCCACCGGATTCTCACCCGGAAAGTACTTTTCTGCCTTCGCACGGGATAGCAGGACTGACTTGGGTGAAAGCAGGGCTTTCTCCGGGGATCCAAACAGGAAGGTCAGGCCGAGCATGCGGATCAGTTCCGCATCTGCATAGACAACTCCCTCATCAAATCCATTTTCCTGCCTGTCCGCCGGCCGAATTTCACACGACCCGGCACCGAACAACTCGCTGTTGTTGTATCGGCCCACGGCCAGCACCTCAGGGAAGTCATTCTTCATGGCCGCTGCGGTGGGTGCAGGAAAGGCCGTACCCTTGTTAATCTCACCATTTTGTTTGTTCACGCCGATTACGCGATAAATCGTCGAAGCTTCAGCGAACTGTTTATCATAACTGAGTTCGTCGGCAACGTAGAGTGCAATCACCAGGCAGGCGGCGACTCCGACGGCGAGGCTGCCGACCTTGATGGAAGAATAGAGCCGATGACGCATAAAGGTGCGTCGGGCGACGGTGAGGTAATTGGAGATCATAAGGGGTTGAAATGAAACACGAGGAGTAAACTTTCTAAATGCAAAAGGCCGGAGG
>JAYRNL010000061.1:0-9162 GCA_041912235.1 Cyclobacteriaceae bacterium | reverse complement strand
GAGTGGCGAAACCTTTCCTTTGAATCTCCGTCCTTGTTTAGAGATATTCCTATATAAACCCAATCCTTTGTGAAAAGAAGAGACTTTATTTACCTCACCGGTATGGGTGCCGCAGCCACGATGATGCCTGCGATGCCCGTGATCGGGAATCCTATCGCGCCGGAGCGGGCGCTGGAACCGGTGGACCCGGCCATGAAGAAGCGACTGGCCGACGTCGCCCTTAATGCGGGAAAATCGAAAGGTGCCGCCTATGTGGATGTTCGTATCGGGCGATACCTCAACCAATTTGTGGTAACCCGTGAAGACAAAGTGCAGAACATTGTCAACACCGAGTCCTTCGGGCTGGGTGTCCGGGTCATCGCCAATGGCAGCTGGGGCTTCGCGGCCACCGACAGGCTGGACAATGACAGTGTTGCCCGGGCGGCAGAAACAGCGGTAGCCATCGCGAAAGAAAACTCGCGACTGCTCAGCCAACCGGTTCAACTGGCACCTCAAAAGGGCTATGGGGAAGTGAATTGGAAAGCTCCCATCGTGAAGAATTCCTTTGAAGTTCCCATCAAGGACAAGGTTGACTTGCTGCTCAACGTGAACAGCGAGGCGATGAAAGCCGGGGCGAGCTACATCACTTCGCTGCTGTTCCTCGTCAACGAGCAAAAGTACTTTGCTTCCACGGATGGGTCTTATATCGACCAGGATATCCACCGGATCTGGCCTGCCTTCTTCATCACAAAGATCGACGCCGCCACTGGAAAGTTTGAAACGCGCAACTCGCTGAGTGCCCCGATGGGCATGGGGTACGAGTACCTGGACTGGCGTCCGGAAGACAAAATCAACAGTGTAACCACTCTCTACAAGGGAAGGTACGACATGCTCGAAGACGCGAAGGCTGGCGGCCGCCAGGCTGGCGAGAAAATCTCCGCCAAGTCGGTGGAGCCGGGCAAATACGATCTGGTGCTTGATCCTTCACACCTGTGGTTAACGATCCATGAATCCGTGGGACACCCTACCGAACTGGACCGTGTGCTGGGCTACGAGGCGAACTTTGCCGGAACCAGTTTCCTGACGCTCGACAAGTGGCAGTCGAAAAAATTCAACTTCGGAAATAAGTTGGTCAATATTGTCGCAGATAAGACCCAGGTAGGTTCCCTCGGCGCGGTAGGATATGATGACGAAGGCGTGCAGTGCGGCAGGTGGGATCTCATCAAAGATGGTATCCTCGTCAACTACCAAACCATCCGTGACCAGGCGCACATCCTCGGGCTGAACGCCTCGCAGGGGTGCTGTTATGCCGACAACTGGAGCAGCGTGCAATTCCAGCGCATGCCCAACGTGTCGCTGCAGCCAGGCAAGGAGAAGAAGAGTGTCGATGACCTGATCAAGGGCGTAGAAAAGGGAATCTATATCATCGGAGACGGTTCCTTTTCTATCGACCAGCAGCGCTACAACTTCCAGTTTGGCGGACAGCTCTTTTACGAAATCAAGAATGGCAAGATTGCCGGCATGCTCAAGGACGTGGCATACCAGTCCAATACGCAGGAGTTTTGGAACGCCTGCGGAGGGATCGCCGACGCCAGCGATTACCGCCTGGGCGGCGCCTTTGGCGATGGAAAGGGACAGCCACCCCAGAGCAACGCGGTGTCGCATGGCTCGTCCACGGCGCGGTTCAACGGTGTCAATGTTATCAACACATCCAGAAAGATCTGACCTATGGCCTTAATGACAAAAGACGAGGCATATGCCTTGATGAAGAAAGTGCTCGGCTATTCCAAGGCGGAAGAGTGCGAGGTGAACCTGAACAGCAGCGAGAATGGCAATATCCGTTACGCCATCAACTCGGTGAGCACCAGCGGCAAGACAATTTCCAGCACCCTGGTGGTGCAGTCATCCTATGGAAAAAAGATGGGCGTGGCCACGATCAATGAGTTTGACGACGCCTCGCTGGAAAAAGTGGTGCGCCGCTCCGAGGAACTGGCGCAGCTCGCACCAGAAAACCCCGAGTACGTGGGTGTGCTCGGGCCGCAAAGCTACGCCGAGTCGGCCATGTTTGTTCCTGCCACCGCGGCCATCACGCCCAAGCAGCGGGCCGACATGGTGCAGCAAAGCCTTGACGTAGCCCGGAAGACCAACACCATCGCCGCTGGGTTCCTGGAAGATAACGCCTCCATGGCCGCCATGATGAACTCGAAGGGCCTTATGGCTTACAACACTTCGACGGGCACCAACTTTTCGGTGACCATGCGAACGCAGGACGGCAAGGGCTCAGGGTACGCCATCCGCGGCTTCAACGACGTAGCGAAAATGGACACCAAAGTCGCTTCGGAAATCGCCGCTGAAAAGGCGGTGAAGTCCGCGACGGCCAAAGCGATTGAGCCGGGTAAGTATACGGTGATCCTGGAGCCGGCAGCAGCCTCTGTGCTGCTCGAGAATATATTCTTCAACCTGGACGCCCGCTCTGCTGACGAGGGGAGAAGTTTCCTCAGTAAGCCCGGTGGCGCGACAAAACTGGGGGAGAAACTGGTAGACGAGCGGGTGAATATCTATTCCGACCCGCTGCATCCGGACCTGCCCACGAGCACGTGGAATGGTGACGGACGCCCGCAGGAAAAGGTAACGTGGATCGAGAAGGGTGTTATCAAGAACCTGACGTATTCCCGATTCTGGGCCCAAAAGAAAGGGGTGAAGGCCGTGCCAGGACCTGACTCTGCCATCATGGAAGGGGGCACCAAATCCCTCGACGAGTTAATCGCCGGCACCAAAAAGGGGATCCTTGTTACCAAGTTGTGGTATATCCGCACGGTGGACCCGCAATCGCTGCTGCTCACCGGGCTTACCCGCGACGGAACCTTCTATATCGAGAACGGGAAAATCTTATATCCTATCAAGAACCTCCGGTTCAACGAAAGCCCGATTATCATGTTGAACAACCTCGAGGAACTGGGCAAGGTGGAACGGACTGTCAGCACCGAATCGAACAATAATTACCTGATTCCGCCGATTAAGGTCCGGGAGTTTACGTTCTCCAGTCTTTCAGACGCAGTATAAGCAAGGAGAGGCGCGGGGTGATAACCGCGCCTCACTTTCAGTCAGGCTGTTTTGACCTCCACTGATATAAATTATCGCGAGTGTTACTTCCGGAGTGCGAAATTTGCCCCTCATGACCGATAACCCGAGTAAGTTCTTCTTCACACGCATTCAGTATGAGTCGGGCGACTGGGATGTTGACCAGCGCATGCCGTCGAATCTGCTGAATTCGCTGGTGGAGTACACCACAGTCCCAGTCGACGATCGGGAGAACATAGTGGCCCTGGGAAGTGAGGCGATATTCCGGTGCCCATTCACCTACCTGAGCGGCCACAAGCTGGTGGAATTTACCAGCCAGGAACGGAAGAATTTCGAGACCTACGTAAACAATGGAGGCTTTGTCTTTGTCGACGACTGCAACCACGATATCGACGGCCTGTTTGCCAAGTCGTTTGAATCCCAGATGGAACGTACCTTCGGGAAAGGATCGTTGGTGAAGGTGCCCAAGGCTCACAGCATCTACCGCAACTTCTTTCAATTCGACGGCCCGCCCACTACCTCCCAGGAGCTGAATGGATGGGGAGATGACATCGTTCATGACTACCTTAAGGCTGTGGAAATTAATGGAAGGATCGGTGTGCTGTACAGCAACAAGGATTACGGGTGTGAATGGGACTACGACTTCAGAAACAAACGATTCTATAAAATTGACAATACACGGTTCGGCGTAAACATTGTTATGTACGCGCTCACCAGCTAGTGAAATCATGGAAGCAACAAAAGACCTAAAGGCCATAGACCAGGCCGCACGGGAGACCGTCTCGCGACTGAATGCACTGAAGCAGGAAATCCGCAAGGCCATTGTGGGCCAGGAAGAAGCCATTGATCAGTTGTTGATCACGTTCCTCGCCGGAGGCCACGGCCTGCTGGAAGGTGTTCCAGGATTGGCGAAGACTCTGATGATCCGCTCGCTGGCCGAGGCGATCGACCTGAAATTCCGCCGCATCCAGTTCACGCCCGACCTCATGCCATCGGATATCATAGGCACCGAGGTGCTGGAGGAGGATCACACCACCGGCAAGCGGGTGTTCAAGTTCAATAAAGGCTCCTTGTTTTCGAACATCATTCTTGCTGATGAAATCAACCGCACGTCACCAAAGACACAATCGGCCCTGCTGGAGGCTATGCAAGAGTTTTCAGTGACCTATGCCGGCATCACGTACCCGTTAGAGCGCCCGTTCTTCATCCTGGCCACACAAAATCCCATCGAGCAGGCCGGCACGTTCCCGTTGCCGGAAGCGCAACTCGACCGATTCCTGCTCTACATACGCATTGACTATCCGACCCAGTCGGATGAACGAGCGATCCTGGAAACTACCACCGGCACGGCTCGACATGAAATAAAGAAAGTAATTACGGGGAGCCAGATTTTGGAAGCCCAGCGGTTGGTGCGCGAAGTGCACATCAGCCCCGACCTGATTGACCTGGTGAGTGAATTCATCCGGCAGACACGCCCGGCCACTTCGGAGGTGAAATTCGTGAAGGACTTTGTGCGCTGGGGAGCGGGACCCAGGGCAGGACAGGCCATGATCCTCACCGCCAAAGCCCGTGCCTTGCTTAACGGCAACTACTCCGTGACGCGCGAGGACTTGCGATCGGTGGCTTTCCCCGTGCTGCGCCACCGCATCCTCATGAACTTCAGGGCGGAAGCCGACGGGGTGACGCCTGATCAGGTCACCGAACACCTGCTGTCAAAGACGTTTGGTTGATCGACCGTGAACGAACAGATCAAAGAGCTGCTCCGTCCGGAGATTCTCAACACCGTCAATGGACTGGAGCTGGTAGCGCGCATTATTGTGGAGGGTTTCATGTCGGGCAGCAACCGGAGTCAGACGGTGGGAGCCGGAATGGAGTTCTCCCAGTACCGTGGCTACGAGCCCGGGGATGACCTGCGCCAGCTTGACTGGAAGATGTTCGCGCGGTCGGAGCGCTATTTCATCAAGCAGGCCGATGTCGAGACAAACATCACCGTCAAGTTTATCATCGATGCCAGCCATTCCATGGGGTATGCGGAAGAGGGTATCACCAAGCTTCAGTATGCGCGTATCATCGCGGCAGCGCTGGCGTATCTCGCACGCAAGCAGAGCGATGCCTTCGGACTCTATATGGTCAACGAGAGCCGCGTCACCTCCGTTCAGCCGCGGCACGAGCACACCCAGTTTATGAGGTTCCTCCATGCCCTTATCCGCGTGAAAGCAGAAGGACGATGGAACCGGAGCAACGAACTGGAACAACTTCACGGAAGGACAGGCAAGGACCTTATCGTGTTCATCACCGACCTGTACGACGAAAAAGGAGACCTCTTTGATTTCATATCCGGGTTAAAGACAAGCCGTAATGAGGTTATCGTCATCCATCTCCTGGGCAAGCACGAAACGGATTTTGATTTTGACGGATCGTACACGTTCGAAGACCTCGAATCGGGCGAGCGGCTGAAGATTGAAACGCGGCTGAAGCAAAAGGAATATGTGTCGTGTGTCACTGATTGGATCCGGGAGTCACGAGACCGCCTGCTCGGTCGGCACATCGACTACCTGATGATCCGCATGGATGAAGGGGTGGAACGATCGCTGCGGACTTTTTTGACGGTAAGGAAACGCCTCACCCGATGAACCTGCTTCAACCTGCATACTTGTGGGCACTGGCGGCGATGGCGGTTCCGCTGGCGATTCACCTCCTGAGCCGGAAGGAGGGAAGAGTGATCCGGATAGGAAGCCTGCGTCACATTCGCGAAACGCCGACAAGGCAGTTCAGGAGCATTCGCCTGAACGAGTACCTGCTGCTGGCGCTCCGTATGATCACCCTTGCGCTCCTCGTATTGTTCCTTGCTGGTTGGTACATGACCGACCTGAATGACAGAGATAAATGGCTGGTCATTGAACCTGGACTCGAGAACCGCAGCGAACTGATTCCACTCTTTGACAGCCTGGAGTCTTCCGGCTATGCCCAGGTGTGGCTACTTTCCGGGTTTCCGGCGAGAGCGGAAAGAGTGAGGCCTGTGGAGCTCGATTATGCCGCGAGGCTGAATGAATTGCAGACACTTCCGGTGGCTGAGGCCGTGGTGGTGGCCACAAACCGTGTTGGAGGATTCCGTGGACCCAAAGAATCCTTGCCGGAGAATGTCCGATGGATTGACGTGCCGCCCTCCTCGAGTGAAGTGCCGGTCCGCAGGGTTCAAAAAGCGGCAGACAGCGTCGCTGTGCGCATGGGATTTTTCAAGCCCGATCGTACTTCATTTCACTCGTACGTCTCTGCTGGTAAAGATGGCCGCGTTCCTGATACCGTGAAGGTTGTTCTTGTGTCGGAACCTGAATTCGAAGAGGACAAGAACGCGTTGCAAGCGATCTTCACCGTGATCAGGAGACGTTCGGTGGATGAGTTGTCGGTTGAAGTGATCCCCGCTAACAAAACCGGAGCAGCAGAAGCTGATTTTCTGTTTTGGCTTTCTCAGGAGCCAATACCCTATACGGATGCGGTCACATTCTATTTTGAATATCGAGCCGGAGGTCCTGAGATTGAGCCCATGCCATCAGGCCGTTACCGCATTACGGGTCGCCTCAATAGTGAAACCGTGCTGTCGCAAAACATCGCTGTTCGCCTTATGGAGATCGTGATGGCTGACCCGGCGTCAAAAGCCCGGGCCGATTCGTTGGATGCGCGGGTTTTTCCGATGAAGGCAACCTTCACCGAATCGGCGCAGCTCCCTGTTCTTCCTGCTGGCAACAGGGCCTCCACCTGGTACCTATTCGCCGCCCTGCTGTTCGTCTTTCTCCTTGAGCGATTCGTAGCCTACCGTCGGAATCAATGAGCGCGCAGGATCCCAAACACTATTTTCAAATCCAGGCGCGAAAGTTCGCCTTGGCAAGGCTTATCGAAGTGAAGTTTGTCGCCCTGGGTATGGGCCTACTCGGCTTCGCGTTGGTTCGGGCAGTCGCACCTGATTTCGGTCTGTCGCTTTTGGTCGGAGCCATCCTCTTCGTCGTTGTATTGATACTCCGGATTCGCCGGACGGGAGCACTGAAGTGGAACAGCCTCCGTGTGTCGCTCTACCTGAATGCCAATTTCCCGGAGTTGAAGGACAGCGCAGACCTGTTGGTGAAAGACAAATTGTCATCGCCGTTGGAGGCGGTACAACGCGAGCGCGTTCTCGGCCAGCTTGATACATTGAAGCCCCGGGTAAGACCACCGCATCGTATAGGGCAGAGCCTAATGGTTTTTCTCACTGGAATGTTGGCTGTAGTTTTCCTGCCTGCGGCGAAAAGTCGGACACTTGCGACGGCAGCTTCAACCGTGGACACAACTGCCGTTGTCAGTCGGATTCCCGCATTACGGCAGATTGAAGTGATGGTCAGTCCGCCACGGTATACCGGTATCCGGCCGTTCTCCGTTCTCACCCACGATTTCAAAGTTCCGTCATACAGCAAGCAAACCGGGGAGGTAAGTTTTACGGGTGATGCGATTAGACCGGCTTTGGTTTTCTCTGCAACTGATTCATTGCTGCTGACTAGTCAGAAGAATTATTTCCAGGCAACCAGCCGTGCCGTACAGCCTGCCCTCTACCAGGTTACCTGGCGGGATGCGTCCGGGAAGCGACATGCTTCCGACTACTTCCACGCCGATACAAAAGAAGATGCCCCGCCGGCTATCGCGGTGGTGGGGAGACAGCAGTTCCAGGTCCTCAAACCTGGTGATTCCATGCAGTTTATTGTCGCGGCTACCGTAACTGACGATTACGCGGTTAAGGAAGCGCACCTGGTCGCTACGGTGAGCAAAGGTTCTGGAGAGGGAATAAAGTTCAGGGAAGTGATCATGCCTTTTAGCGAAGCCAGGTTTCCGGCAAAAGGAGTTGAGTTACGCCAGCGCATCGACCTGGCCCAGCTTGGACTTGAGCCCGGCGACGAGCTGTATTTCTATGCGGAGGCCGTTGATAGCAAGATGCCGGCTCCCAATCTTGCGCGCACGGAGACCTTCTTCGTTGCCTTAGAAGATACTGCTGAAGCAGTGACGGTGGCCGATTCGGGGCTGGGCATCGACCTGATGCCGGATTACTTTCGCAGTCAGCGTCAACTTATTATTGACACAGAAAAACTGCTGGCTGAGCAACGCAAGATCAAGAAGACGGATTTCAATTTTCGAAGCAACGAGCTTGGCTTCGATCAGAAGGCGTTGCGATTGAAGTACGGCCAGTTCCTGGGCATGGAAGACGAATTGGGTATCGGCGTTGTCGAACCAACGGCCGAAGATGAAGAGGAAGACCCGATGGCTAAATTCGGTCATCAGCACGACAAGGAAAACGAGCATAACCTGGTGGAAGAAAAGAAACAGGGAAAAGAAACTGAGCACAAGCACGAAGCAGAACCGGTCGATGGAGCCGACGAAGATCCCATGAAGGCTTTTCTGCACCAGCACGATAGTGAAGACGAGGCCACCTTCTTTATACAATCCGTCAAAGCCAAACTCAAAGCGGCGCTGACACTGATGTGGGATTCGGAACTACACCTGAGAATGTATGAGCCTAAGAAATCGCTCCCTTACCAGTATCGCATCCTTGCCCTGTTGAAAGAGATTGCGCAGGACAACCGCGCCTATGTCCATCGCACGGGGTTCGATGCGCCGCCTGTCAAGGAGGAGCGACGACTCACCGGCGAGTTGGAGGAAGCGGCTGGCACAACAGAGCAGGTTATGGTCCCAAAAGCAAATAGGTATCCCGCCATACAGGCCGCGGTAGTGCAGGTGGAATCATTACTTCAGGAGCCTGCAACGCTTACTCAACAGGCGAGGTTGACCATGAAACAAGCCGGTTATGAAGTGGCCTCGGAAGCCATCAGGCACCCGGGCCGATACATGAAGACCTTGTCTTCCCTACAAAAGCTGGCTGAAGGTAGTCTTGAAGCGACGGAAACCAGGAGGTTGTTGCTGGAAGTGCGCGCTGACCTGTGGTTTATTCTGCCGGCAGAGACCTATGCACCCACCCGGAAGAAGCGTGCCCTTCACCCGCTGGACCAGGAGGTGTTGGAACTAATGGAGAAGTCGCGTGAATAGCCCGATTCATATTGCCCCGGTTATTCCGCTCTACCTGCT
>JAYRNL010000060.1:0-31499 GCA_041912235.1 Cyclobacteriaceae bacterium | reverse complement strand
GTTGACGCAGTTGTTGGCGGTGACCCCTGTATTCACCCACGTGCCGATCAGGGGGTTAAGGGTGAACAGGTCATGGCTCAAGCCGCTTTGGCCATTTACGGTAACGGTGATAATTCCGGTCGTCGCATCATCAGGGACTTTCACCGTGATGCTCGTGCTGTTGCTTGTGGTGACCACTCCCACGGCGCCATTGAATCGCACTTCATTGTTTGCCGGTGTTGTGCTGAAATTCTTGCCCGTTATGATCACGGAACTGTTGGTGGGCCCTGATGAGGGCGTGAAGCTGCTGATGACGGGCGATGGCGTAACGTCGGTCTTGGTGCAGGCTGCGGCTACCAGGATCAAGAGCAGGAGAAAAGGGCGGCGGGAGAGCATGATTCTGTGGGCGTTGAGTGAGTAAGGTAGTTCGGAAATTTCAGCCCTCCATGTGTGGCGTGAAAAGTACCTCCTCGTGGGGGGCAAAAAAGAAGCCGCCCCGTTAAATCGGGGCGGTCTTCGTCGGGCGACACAGTTGTTCAGATGAACAGGATCTGTGTGCCTTCCCCATCAGCTAACGCATACATATCGCCTACGGTGATGATGTCCTTCACTTCTGGAAGGAAATCTTCTTTCTTGAGGTGGAACATATCAGCGGCGAGTTTGCATGCGTAGATTTCGCCTCCGCCGGCTTCGATCATCTGGATAAACTCCGTTACATGGGGCATATCCAGTTTGTCCATCTCTTTCATCATCATATAGGAAGCGAATGCCTCAAAGCCGGGCAGTCCACCCAGCATGGTCGGCATGCCGGGCATGAACGCCGGGTTGCCTACCGTGGCTGTGTGAAGATGATCTGCCTTCTTCTTGGTGATGGCTTCCAATCCGAAGAACGTGAAGAACATCTTGGCTTCAATGCCTTCCATCAAGGCGCCATTGGCGAGAACCAGGGCGGCATAGACGTCTTCCAGTTTTCCCTTCGAACAAATAATCAGCATCCTTTTCAGTTTCCTTTCATTCTTAACCGCCGGAGCGGGTTTGCTCATCGTGACGGGTCTTTCCAGTGTTTCAGTCATGGCTAATGCGTTTTAAGGGTTTAGATACAGCTGACGGGTTTCGGGATGCCGGCGATCTTGCTGGAGACCTTCAGCGGTCCGCCCGGGAAGAGTTGATAAAACTCCTTGATGTCGGTGATGCCCGACGTTCCGACTTTGCGGATGGTGAGGGCCACGCCTTCGGCTTGCTTCTTGCGGAGCCATTCCAGGACAGCCCAATGCTTTTCGGTGAGCGTGATGCCGTAGGCTTGTGCAACGTCCATGGCCCATTCACGGGTCCAGGTTTTATAGTCAACCAGGTATCCTTCTGCGTTGACGGGGAGATTCATTACGGTGGTTTCCATATAGCTGATGGTTATTGGTTATACTAGTGTTTCTTCTTTCTTTTCATCCTGCACTTTTCCGCTCATCGACATGTGGGTCGGAACGGGAAGCTTCTTGCCGGTAAGGAGCATGTGCCAGTACACCCAGCGGAAGGCGAGTTTGCCCATGTGGTTGGTCAAGGTGGGTTTCAGCAAATCCATCGGCCCCACATAGGGGAGCGGGAATTTGCCGGGCAGGGGTTGCGTGTCGTAGTTGAAGTCGATGAGTGCAGCTTTGCCGAAACCGGTTTCGATGAAGCAGTTGCTGTGCCCGTCGAATGTGGCGGTCATCGGTTTCTCCTGGATATAGTTGATGATATTCTCGGTGAGAATCTCAGCTTCGAAGTGAGCCACCGATCCGGCTTTGGAGGCAGGCAGGTTGGTGGTATCTCCAAGTACAAACACGTTTTTGAATTTCTTCGACTGGAGATTGAACTTGTCAGTAGGAACAAAATTCAACCCGTCTTCGTCGCCCATCTGGCTGTGCGCGATCATTTCATCGCCTTTGTTTACGGGGATGCTTACCAGCAGGTCGAAGGGTACTTCTTTGCCGTCATAAGACACAATCATCTTGCGTTCATTGTCCACATGACTCAGGTAGAAATCGGGAATCACTTCGATATGTTTTTCCAGCATGAGTTCATTCAGCATCTCCGTGGTTTTTGGTTTGGTGAATGCGCCGGAAAGGGGTGTGACGTATTGAATCTTGACTTTGTCGCGCATGCCCTTTTCGGTGAAATAGGCGTCGGCGAGGAAAGCGAATTCCAGTGGCGCGACGGGGCACTTGATCTGGGTTTCGGCCAGGTTGATCACCAGGGATCCGCCTTGCCAATCTTTCAACTTTTCACCAAGTGCAACGGAACCTTCGTAGGTATAGAAATCAAAGATGTCCTTGTACCAAAGTTTGTCTTTAAGACCCGGGGTATCGTCGGGTGCGATATCGACACCGGTGGCGATGATCAGCACGTCGTATGGCATCGTTTGACCGTTCTTGAGCAGGATGCGGTTTTGTTCGCCTTCAATCTTGTCGACCTCTTCGATCATGAAGGTCACGCCTTTGTGAATGAATTCGGTTCTTGGGCGGACGACTTCTTCGGGCTTGTAGATGCCGAAGGGGATGAAGAGGAAGCCAGGCTGGTAGTAGTGCACATTGTCGCGGTCAAGGATGGTGATATGCCACTGGTCGGGATCTACCTCATGGTAGAGTTTGTTGGCCATCATCGTTCCGGCTGTTCCGGCTCCGATAATGAGGATTTGCTTTTTCATACTAGCTGCTGGGTTTGTTGATATAAAGGTGGATTACAAGCATTTCCGGCAAAATGACCTCCCTCACGGCTGCCCCTGATTTGGGTCAAGGAAATCGGGTAACCATGGTTACACAACCGTTTGGACTACCAGCGCCTTAACCCTTCGCCTCGTCCTCTGCGGTGACAGGGAACAGTGACACTTCGCATACTCTGCGATGATTTCGATCATGGTTTGACGCCTTGAAAAATGTGAAGTTCGAATCCCCGACAGACCCCTGTCCGGCCTAAATTCTGCCGCTATGATGTCGTTGACCCACCCCGATGTTCATACCAACGAGACCGTTGCCGAACAGCTGATTGATATTGGAAAGGAAATGATTGAAGCGGAGGATATCTACGGCGATATGCTGTCCACCCTTCATCCCAATTTCCGCCGGAGCGGCACCAACCTGCTTCATTACCTCATTCTGCGCAGCAAGGAGATACGCGAAATCCAGGAGTACCTGCACCAGGTGGGGCTTTCCTCGCTCACCAATTCGGAAAGTCATACGCTCTTCCAGGTGCGCAACGTGTTGAGCTGGCTGAACATCAACCATCCCATCTCCCCCCTGGGAGGATGTGATTTTGCTACGGCCTCCTGGCTGCGACAGGCAAACGCGGAACGGCTGCTGGGAATTTTTCCCGTTCAGGACCGCCCGCACATTATGGTCACCTTCTCCTCGGAGATGATGATTGAGTCTGCCCTTGTCGAACAGATGCTGAACGAGGGGATGTCGATCGCGCGGATCAATTGCGCCCACGACACGGAAACCGACTGGCTTAAAATGATCGAGGTTTTGCGTAAAGCGGAGTTCAAGACCGGTAAAACGTGTAAGATTTACATGGACCTCGCCGGCCCCAAAATCCGGATACGGTCAATCATTTCCATGCAGAAGACGGGCAAAAACAAACTGAAGGTGAAAGAGGGAATGGAGTTGATCCTGCGGTATCGGGCGCCCGGAAGAAAAAAGGAGAAGCACGATGTGCTGCTGGTAGAACCGAGAGAGATTCTCTCCAGCGTAAAAATCGGGGAGCCTATTGTCTTTGACGAAGGCAAGTTTGAAGCAACGGTCACGAACGTAATGCCGGGCGCCGTAACCGTCCGTGTGGTGAGAATCTCCACGAAGAAACCGTTCCTCAAGCCGGAAAAGGGAATTAACCTGCCCAATACGGATTTGCACATTGCTGCCCTGACGGCCGATGATCTCCGAAACACACCCTTCATTTGCAAACATGCCGACATGGTGGGGTTCTCCTTCGTAAGTACTCCCGATGACGTGGAGCACCTGCGGACTGAGTTAGGAAAACACTCGAGTGGTCATCTGCCAGCCATCATTCTTAAAATTGAACGACTAAGCGCCATTCAAAACCTGCCGGCCCTGTTGTTGAACGGCATGAAGGACGAAGCGCTGGGCGTGATGATCGCGCGCGGCGACCTGGCCGTTGAAATCGGATTTGAACGGCTCAGCGAAATCCAGGAGGAAATACTCTGGATCTGCGAAGCCGCCCATGTTCCGGTAATCTGGGCCACCCAGGTACTGGAGACCATGAACAAGACGGGCTACGCCACGCGGTCAGAAATTACCGACGCCGCCATGGGCAGCCGTGCGGAATGTGTGATGCTCAACAAAGGGCCTTACATAGTCAAGACGATTGGCATGCTGGAAGACATCCTTACCCGGCAAATGGGACACGTGAACAAAAAGCGGTACATCATGCGGCCGCTCAACATCGCCAGAAAATTCCTGTACAGGGATTTCTAAGCGTCAACGCACATACCGGCGGTAGTTTTCCCGGGTGGCAATACCTACCACACCACCCCAGATGCCGCCGAAGTTGCCCATATCTTCAACAACTACCTCCACGGTGTTGATACCACCGATCAGGAGGCCGGCCGGGATTTCATACACACGTTGCTGCTGATACGACTGGCTTTCGCCATACCGCCGTTTGTCGTTTGTGGTTCCCACCAGGCGACCGTTGATATAGGTTTTGTCAAAATCGTCGATCCATCCCATGAGGAGGACGAGGTTTTCTTTCATGAGGTTGGGCGGTACGGTAAAGGTTTTGCGATAGCGGGCAAAGCCATCGTATTTGAGGAAACCCTGGTACTCCCAGGCGCCGGGCACCATGATGTTTCTCCAGGAGGCCTCGGAAGCGGGAGAGTCTTCCTTGCGTATCGGGCTGAACGACCACACCCCGCGCAGGTCGATGCCGATGTAAGGTTTGTCAGTGTACTTGTATATGCCGAGCCTCCCGCTGATGATCCCGCCGCCGAGCGTCGCGTCAAAGACCCTTATGGCGATGGTGTTGTTGCCGTTGTAGTTCACCAGTTCGGGCGGGAGCGGGTATTTTCGTTCGGTATTGTAGGAAGTCTTGAACTTGGGCGGCATCGCGCCGGAGAAGCCAACCAGTTTGCCGTTTACGTACACTTCGTCGCAGTCGTCGATGAAGCCAAGTCCCAGATAGTAGATTTCGTTTCTGCTCAGGAGTCGTCCGTCGAAGGTTCTGCGATACCAGGCGAAGCCGTCGTATCCGTGAAAGCCCTCATCTTCCCATGCGGAAGGAGTGAAGATGGATTCCCATTTGGAGTC
This sequence comes from Cyclobacteriaceae bacterium, assembly GCA_041912235.1. GTDB lineage: Bacteria > Bacteroidota > Bacteroidia > Cytophagales > Cyclobacteriaceae > ELB16-189. The sequence goes on along the minus strand of JAYRNL010000060.1, from coordinate 26,226 downwards.
GTCGAAGGGTCCGGCGGCCCACTCCGGCTTGTCGTCAATGTGAAATTTCCATTGTCCCCGAAGGTCGATTACCTGGGAAAACACCGTCCAGGGCCGGATCAGCAGAGCGATCAAGAGAAGTAACTTGGAGACCACAGAATCGACGGTTATTTCAAAAGTACGGATTCAATTGAAAAAGGTGAGCAGCCCGGTTTCGGGCCACCCACCTTTAACAAAACTACCCAACTAGTTTATCGTTGCCACCATGGGGTGGTTGTAGGTCGTCTTTTCGAGGTACGGTATGAACTTGCCGTCTTTCCCTTCGATGAGTTTGTAGCGTACCGTCAGTTCGGCAGAGCTCACTTCAACCCAGAAGCTTTTGTCCTTGATGCGGCGTACATCGTACTTCTTGCTGAACCCTTTGGAGAAGCTGCCGGCTTTGATGCGGTCTGCCTTGAGCAAACCGTTTTCGCCGAGGAACTTCACGTCGACATTGTGTTGCGCGTCGTAGGCATAGAGGACTTTCAGCATGCCTTTTTCACCTGCTGGCAGAATCTTGACCGCCGGCTCGATGGATTGTGCGTTGGTCGCGAAAGCTGCGCTGAGCATAACAACCAGGGCGAGGATGGATTTGGTTTTCATATAGCTGTTGTTTAAGGTGTCTTGTTTTTTTGTTGCGTTCCTGAGTCAAATAACGCGACCACCCGCCCTCCAGATGTCACGGAAGAGTAAACGTTTGTAACAAGATGTAACAGATGGGAAAACGCCGATGATCCAGCGCTAGCGCACCATTTTGTACCCCGAGCCGTGGACCGTGAGGATGATGCGCGGATTGTTGGGATTATCCTCCACCTTCTGGCGAAGCCTGGCTATGAAATTATCGACGGTCCGCGTGGTGATCTGCTCTTCATAGCCCCACACGTTCTCCAGCAGATCGTAACGACTGACTACTTTGTTCCGGTTTTTGTAGAGGTAGGAAAGGATCTCGACCTCTTTATGCGAGAGTTTGACGTCAACACCGTCCTGCCGGGTTTGGAACGTATTGAAATTGACTTGCAGCCTTCCAATGGAGATGGTTTCTTCATTTCCCGGAACTTTGGCCGCCTGGCTGCGTCGCAAAATGGCTTTGACACGAGCGAGGAGTTCCCGCACGCCAAAGGGTTTGGTGATATAGTCGTCAGCACCCAGTTCAAGGCCAAGCACTTTATCTATCTCTTCGCCGCGGGCGGTGAGCAGCACGATGGGCGTCTGAACGCCTGCGGCACGCGCCTTCTTGCAGACGTCAAAACCGGAAAGCTTCGGAAGCATGACATCAAGAAGTACCAGGTCATGGTGCCCTCCGGTAATCCGGGCAAGACCGGTTTCACCGTCGCCAACGACCTCGACTTCATAGCCCTCCAACTCGAAGTTGTCTTTCAACCCGAGCTGCATGGCAGGTTCGTCTTCGATGATCAGGATATGGGCCATGGTTTAACTAGCGGAATCCAACGGAAAAGTCAGGGTGAAGGTTGATCCTTTGCCCGGTTCGCTCTCCAGGGTAATGGCGCCCCCCTGGGCTTCCATCAATTGTTTCACCAGCGACAAACCCAACCCGGTACCCCGCGTCTTGGCCAGGTTGCCGCTGGGCACCCGGTAGAATTTGTCAAACACGTGCTTCTGATCGGATTTGCCTATGCCGACTCCATAGTCTTTGATATCAATCATTCCAACCTTGTCACCACGACGGCATGAGATTTCGATTCGCTTTTGGTCGGGACTGTATTTCATCGCATTGTCAATAAGGTTGATCACCACTTCCGTAAAGGCCTGATGATCGGCGCGAACATAAAGATCCGGACATTCCGTAAACGAATACTCAAATCCTTTGCTGGACAAATGAAAGTCGTACGTCTTCAGTACCTCCCGGATTTCCGTGTCGGGGTGAAGCCTCACCAGGTTGAATGTCTTCTTATTGGCCTCGGCCTGGCTGAAATTGAGAATCTTGTTGACGATGCCCGATAAGCGGTGGGCCTCTTTGTGGATGATGGTGTAGTACTCTTGTTTCTTTTCCTCTGTTTTCACGCGGCCCAATTCCAGCGTTTCGGCGAACATGCTGATCAGGGCCAACGGTGTACGTATCTCATGGGAGACATTGGCCACAAAGTCGGACTTGTTTTGGGCCAGCTGCACCTCTTGCTTCACGTTCCGGAAAACGAGGACCACCGCCACGATCAGGGCGATATCGACTGCGAAGAGCAGCCCCATATTGGTGGCCGTTCTCTCGCGGATCACCTGCTGGATGGAGGCACCTTTTGGCCGTATGCCCAGGGCGTAATCAGGCAATAGCCAGAACTCCCGCGTTAAGGCTTCCGCGGCAGGCGTTTCGACGGAGTCGCGCGGGGCGGTGTTGTAGATCGTTGACCGTGAACTCTTGCGAACCACCGACAGCACAAACTGGTCGCGGCCAATTTCCTGCAGCCTCGGTCCGATGATTTCTTCAACGAAAAGCTCCGGTTCAAGGATTAGGCCAGCCAGATGGAGTCGTTGCTGCGAATCTTGGAGAATAAAAATCAACCATTGGGATCGACCATTTTCCAGGTTGGGTCCGTTGAGGGCGTCCACCTTTCTGAAGCCACTTCGGCGATAGGAAAGAAGCTGACTCACTTTGGAGGCATCCTGCCATAGAGGATCCTTCCATGCTGCCAGAACATTATCCCGTATCCGTTCATCCAAAGAAAATACGCGCGGATCAGCACGGCCTTCGATGGTATCTACGAGAAACACGGAAGTGATGGATCCATTCAGTTCAAGTAGCCGATTGATGCCGGCCGGCATGCTGTCGGCAGGGAAGTCGACGACAGGGCTCGCTTCCATCTGCGAGGTCCAACGGTTCAGTACATCGTCCGCGTATTGATTGACGGAGAAGAGGATGGCGTCGAGCTGTCGATTATACACCTCCTGGATCATCGCCTCGTCCTGGTTGAGCGAGGAGAGTTCATAGCCGCTGAAGAAAAGAGCGGGAAGCAGGAAGACAACAGCAAGCAGGAGGGCGATCTTACGGGTGGCGTTCACAGGGCAATCTTACGGATTTTTGCCTTCTTGGATACCGTTCAACGAGTAGCAGTTTTTCAAGTCACTAATCTTGGATTACCTTGGCAGTTCGTTTATGGGAAAGAAAGTTACCAAGGCCATTAATCCGCTCGTGAAGCAGACGGATGTGGTGCTTATGGGTGCAGGGATCATGAGCGCCACCCTAGGCATGATCCTGAAAGAATTGGATCCCGAGATGACCATTCAGATTTTCGAACGACTGGACGAATCGGGAACGGAAAGCTCGGATGCATGGCACAATGCCGGTACGGGTCATGCGGCCTTTTGTGAGTTGAACTACACCCCCGAGAAAGCCGATGGTCATGTCGATATAAGCAAGGCCCTCAAGATTGCCGAAATGTTCGAGACCTCGCGGGAATTTTGGTCCTACCTGGTCGAGAAGGGATACATCGCAGACCCGACCACCTTTATTACGCGTGTTCCCCACATGAGTATGGTTTGGGGCGATGCAAACGTTAAGTTTTTGCGGGCGCGGTACGCGGCGATGCGCGTCAATGCTTTTTTCAGCGACATGAAATGGTCGGAGAACCGTGATGAGATTGGGCAGTGGGCGCCCATCGTGATGCGCGGACGGAAAACGGACCAACCGTTGGCCGCCACGCGGATGGAGATAGGCACCGACGTCAATTTCGGTACGTTGACCCGTGCCATGATCCGTGCCCTCAGCAAGATGCCCGGGGTCACGACACATTATAATATAGAGGCGCTCGATCTTGACCCGGATGGCAAGGGTGGATGGGATGTTAAAGTCCGGAGCCTTTTGAACGATCAAAAAGGGAAGGTTAACACCAGGTTTGTCTTCATCGGAGCCGGTGGCGCCACCCTGCACCTCCTCAAGCGTGCGGAGATCGAAGAGCGAGACGGCTTTGGAGGTTTCCCGGTTAGCGGCCTGTGGCTACGTTGTCATAACCGCGCACTGATCGAAGACCATCATGCGAAGGTGTATGGCAGGGCCTCCGTGGGCACGCCCCCCATGTCCGTGCCTCACATTGACTCCCGCATCATCGACGGCAAGAAGGAGTTGTTGTTCGGACCGTTCGCGGGCTTCTCGACCAAGTTTCTCAAGAACGGCTCCATGCTTGACCTTCCAAAGTCTATTGCTTTTGACAATGCCATCCCGATGATCTTCGCCGGAATCAAGAATATTCCATTGACGAAGTACCTGATTGACCAGCTTCGACTCACGCCGGAAGATCGCATCGAGTCACTGCGCGAATATGTTCCAACTGCCCAAATGAAGGACTGGGAGCTGATGGTGGCCGGACAACGGGTTCAGGTGATCAAGAAGGACAAGAAGCAGGGAGGAATCCTGGAGTTTGGAACAGAAGTGGTGGTCTCCCAGGATGGCTCGGTAGCCGCCTTGCTTGGTGCTTCTCCGGGTGCATCCACGGCGGCCTCCATCATGCTGGGCCTGGTTCAGAGATGTTTCAAGAAGCGGTTTCACAACCGCGGATGGCATGACAAGCTGCACGAGATGGCGCCTTCCTTTGGTCACTCGTTGACAAAGGAGGAAGGAGCCGTGGCAAAGTCCCGCGAGCGAACGGCCCGTGTTCTTAAGCTGGGCTGATTTGTTTTTTTCCCGTCAAATCCGGGCCGTCGTTTTTTCCCAGGTCAGGTAAGCCTGGACGTCAGCAGCCAGTGCATTATAAACCCAGGTCACTACGGCGAAATCGTCGGTCAGCCCGAGGCCGATCAATGAATCCGGGATTAAATCAAAGGGGTTGAGAAAGTACAGCAACGAGGCTGCCACCGAGATAGCGGCTTTTGCAGGAATGGCCCGGTAGGATCCGCCGGCATACGCCTTGATCATTCTCACCATCACCAAGAACTTTTCACGGATGGCGCCGGAAGTTAAGTGCTTGCGATCCGTCGTGCTGAGCCGGTGAACCACCTGGCCGGCGAGAACCAGGAAACGTGCGGGTTTCCCGACGTAACGCGTTGCGTGAGCCAAGGCCATTTGAAAAAATCGGTTCTTCATCTTGGCCACAACAAACAAATCACCGGAGATGGTTCAAATGGCCGTTTTTGAATTGTTTCGGACGATTTGAATGCCATGAACCAGCGCTTTACGAACTCAAACCTGTCATTTCCGTATATTTGACACTGGTTATGAAGGTTTTGCGCTCCATCGTGGCTCTTTCGTTCGCCTTCCTGGTGTTGGTGTCTGGCACCAGCTTCATGGTAGGCATTCACCGCTGTGGCGGCGATGTGAAGCACATTTCGCTTTTTACAGAAGCGGAAGGCTGCCCGATGGAACAACAACTTCCTCCTTGTCATCGCACCGTTTCGTCCTCCTGCTGTCAGGATGTCAAGGTGGTGCATGAACAGGATGACTTCAGCAGTCTGTCAGCTCAGGTTGAACTTTCACCCGTTCAGGTTGATGATGCTCTGATTCCTGAGGTAGTCCTTGCCGAAGTCATTCCATCCACTGCTCCTTTCACATTCCCTGCGTACGATCCCCCAATCCGGACCAACGACCGGATCGTAGTCCTTCAGGTATTCCTCATCTGATTTTTTCCGTGTAGCGGAAGTGCGTTAACGCTTCCCTTCCTCCGCATGTCCTTGCGGAGGCCCTTGGTGTTTGCTCTTTTTCACCGAATTGTTTGGATCATGATTGAACATGTAATCTCCCTCTCGATGCGCAACCGGTTTTTGGTGTTGCTCATTGCCGCCGGTTTGCTGGGCTGGGGCGCCTTTTCCGTTCGCGACACGAAAGTCGACGCGATCCCCGACTTGTCGGAAAACCAGGTGATCGTATTCACCGAATGGATGGGACGCAGTCCGCAGATCATGGAAGACCAGGTGACCTACCCGCTGGTGACCAATCTCCAGGGATTGCCGCAGGTCAAGTATGTGCGTGGTTCCTCGATGTTCGGGATGAGTTTCGTTTATGTCATCTTCCACGATGACACCGATGTGTATTGGGCTCGTGAGCGGGTGTTGGAGCGACTTAACTATGCCACACGGCTGCTGCCGCAAGGCGTGACACCGACGCTTGGCCCGGATGGAACGGGAGTCGGACATATTCTCTGGTACACGTTGGATGCTCCCGGCATGGACCTTGGCGAACAGCGCGCGCTGCAGGATTGGTATGTAAAATTCGGACTACAGAATGTGCCCGGGGTGAGCGAAGTAGCATCGTTTGGGGGCTTTCAGAAGCAGTACCAGGTGACCGTCAACCCCAACCGGCTCACCTACTATGGGCTATCTGTTCCAGAAGTGATCCGGGCGATCCGCTCCAACAACAACGAGGCGGGCGGCCGTAAGTTTGAGCGCAGCGACATCGGTTACATCATCAAGACCACTGGATACCTCCAATCCGTCGAGGAAATTGAGAACATCTCCCTGAAGACAGTCAATACGGTCCCGATCAAGGTCCGGGACGTTGCGACAGTACAACTCACCGGCGAAACGCGCCTGGGCATCTTTGACCAGGACGGTGAAGGCGAAGTGGTGGGTGGAATTGTCGTGATGCGCTATGGAGAAAACGCCTATGAAGTAATTGCGTCAGTCAAAATGAAGATGGAGGAAGTGGCCAGGGGATTCCCTGAAGGGGTGAAATTTAATATAGTATATGATCGCAGCGAGTTGATCGGCGAGTCGATACAGTCCATACGCACCACCCTGATGGAAGAGATGGCTGTAGTGTCGCTGGTTGTTGTCCTGTTCCTGTTCCACTGGAGAAGCGCCATCAGTATTCTCATCCAGATACCCATTACGCTTGCCACCAGTTTTATCCTGCTCAATGCATTTGGCATTTCGTCAAACATCATGTCGCTGACAGGCATTGCCCTGGCCATCGGGGTGATCGTGGACAATGGCATCATCATGGCGGAGAACGCCTACCGGAGCCTGGCACAGCGATTTGAAATACTGAACCGAGATCGGCAGGCAGGCTCAGGCTACGTCCGATTGCCGGAAGCGGAGCGGTTGAATATCATCGAGAAATCTTCGCAACAGGTCTCCCGGGGTGTATTTTACTCCACGGTAATCATCATCACTTCCTTCCTGCCCGTATTTATGCTTACCGGTCAGGAGGGGAAACTCTTTCATCCGCTGGCCTGGACGAAGACCTTCATCCTGCTGGTTGACGCGGTGCTGGTAGTGACCCTGGCTCCCGTCTTGATCTCCTTCTTCATGAAGGGGAAATTCCGTGACGAAGGCAAGAATATCTTCAACCGTTTACTGGAGCGCATATACGAGCCTGTGCTTCGCGCCTGTCTGAAATGGCGCAAAACGACGCTGGGTGTCAACATCCTCGCCCTCCTCATTGCAATCCCCTTGCTTCTCAACTCGGGTACCGAGTTCATGCCGCCCCTTGATGAGCAATCCATACTCTTCATGCCGGTTACCCTGCCCGATGTTTCAAATGATGAGGTGAAGCGACTGTTGCAGGTACAGGACAAAATCATCAAGTCAGTACCTGAAGTGGATCGCGTCCTCGGCAAAGCGGGGCGCGCGGCGACTGCCACCGACAACGCGCCCATCAGTATGATCGAAACCATCATCCTCCTGAAGCCTAAGAAAGAATGGAGGCCCGGGCTGACTAAAAAGGACATCATAAACGAACTGGATACTAAACTCCAGATTCCCGGCGTCGTTAACGGCTGGACACAGCCCATCATCAACCGGATCAACATGCTTGCGACCGGAATCCGCACGGATGTTGGCGTAAAAGTGTATGGTCAGAACCTGGACACGCTGTTTGTTGTGTCGCAGCAGGTAAAGAAGGCACTTGAAGGCGTTCCAGGTATAAACGATCTCTATGTGGACCCCATCACGGGTGGAAAGTACCTCGTCGTGGACGTTGACCGCGATGCGCTGGGACGGTATGGCCTTTCGGTTGACGACGTGAATATGATGGTGGAGTCTGCCATCGGTGGAGCGCCCGTCAGCCAAACCCTCGAAGGCCGGCGCCGCTTCAGCATAAGTGTACGTTTGGCCCAGGACTTCCGCGAGAGCCTGGATCAGTTGAGGCGTGTGCCGATCATGACGCCCGCCCTGGGTCCGGTACCCCTGTCGGCCGTGGCCAGGATCCGTTTTGAAGACGGACCTCCCATGATTGTCTCGGAGAACGCGATGCTTCGCGGTGCCGTGTTGTTCAATGTGCGTGACCGCGACCTGGGCGGCACGGTAAAAGAGGCTATGGCGACGCTCAACAAGAAACTTGGAGGGCTGCCTAATGGATACTATCTCGAGTGGAGTGGCCAATATGAGAACCTGATTCGGGGTCGGCAAACGCTCTTGATCATCCTGCCGGTGGTGCTGCTGATTATCTTCATTTCGCTCTACCTGGCGTTCCATTCCCTCCGCGAAGCCTTCCTCAGCCTGATTACTGTTCCCTTTGCGCTGATCGGCGGAGCCTGCCTGATCTACTTCTATGGAGTGAACTTGTCGGTGGCGGTTGCCGTGGGATTCATCGCGCTGTTTGGCATCGCCATCGAAACCGGGGTGGTCATGGTGATTTACCTCAACGATGCGATGAAACAGCTTGCAGCGCTGCGGGGTAATTCGAGCGAATCGATCACCTATGCCGAACTCAGGGAGTATGTGATCGCAGGCGCGGCCAAGCGACTCCGTCCCAAGTTGATGACGGTTTCCGTGGCGCTGTTTGGCCTGGTGCCCGTACTGTGGGCAACCGGTGTTGGCAGCGATGTGATGCTGCCCATCGTGCTGCCCATGATTGGCGGCGTGATCACCTCCTCAACCCACATCCTGCTGGTGACACCCCTCATCTTCGTGATGACCAAGGAATACGAATTGAAAAGGTTTGGCCGACTGGAAATCTAGTTCAAACAAGAAAAGACGCAAACAATGAAAGCTGAAAGAAAAATTCTGATTGTCATGCTCCTGATGTGTGCATCGGCAGCGCATGCCCAGGTGATGTCGCTGGACAGTGTCCTGAAACGGGTGGATCAGCGCAATCCGATGCTGCAGGAGTTCGACAACCGGGTGAAGGCCCAGCAAGCCTACACGGCGGGCGCAAAAAGCTGGATGGCGCCGATGGTGGGGGCGGGTACGTTCATGACGCCTTATCCCGGACAGAATCCGGAGGAAGCCAGCAAGGGAAGCGTGATGATCTCTGTGGAACAGAATATTCCCAATCCGGCGAAGCTGGCCGCCAATGAACGGTACTACGCCTCGCGCGCTGCGGTGGAAGAGCAGGGTCGTTCGCGGCAATTCAATGCGCTTCGCTCGGAAGCCAAGTCGGCCTATTACCGCTGGGTCGTTGCGGAAGAGAAGCTTAAAATCCTGCGAACCAGCGACCGCATCATTGAAATGATGTTGCAGATTGCCCGGATTCGGTATCCATACAATCAGGGAAGCCTGGGCGCCATCTACAAGGCCGAAGGCCGTCAGCAGGAAGTACGGAACATGATACTGATGACCGAAGGAGACATTGATGAAACGGCGTCCCGACTCCGCTCGCTCATGAACATCAAGCACGATGCACCCTTGATGGTCGATACCACGTTGCGGGTTCGATTTGCGAAGGAATCGTTTGTCCAGGACACGATAGCCCTTGCCGGCCAGCGCAGCGACATTCGTCAGATTGAAAAGACACTGGAGGTTATGCGCCTTCAACAGGAGTTGCAGCAGTACCAGTCGAAACCGGAATTCCGCATACGATTCGATCACATGCAGCCGATTGGTGCCGGAATGCCCACGCAATTCACCGCCATGGCCATGGTATCCATACCCATTGCTCCGTGGTCATCCAAAATGTACAAATCGGAAGCGCGAGGCATGTCCTATGACATCGAAGCCATGAAACGAAACAAGCAGTCGATTCTGGTGGAGGCACGGGGCATGCTTGCCGGCATGGCGGCTCAATTGACGCGTATGGAACAACAGTTGGATAACTATCGCCTGCGCATTATCCCGGCGCTGGAGAAAAACTACCAGGCTTCGCGCCTTGCCTACGAAGAAAACCGCGAGCAACTACCGGTGGTGATTGATGGGTGGGAGGCGATGAATATGGCTCAACTGGAATACATAGATAAACTCAGCGAGTATTATCAGATGTTGGTGCGATACGAGAAAGAAGTTGAACGATAATCCGGAAGGTGATGAAACACATCGAGAACATTTTGAGGTATGCACAGCTTTGGATCATCGCTGCGGTACTGCTGGCATCCTGCTCAAATGAGAGCAAGCAGGCAACGGCCGATGTTTATACCTGCCCCATGCATCCAACCGTAATTTCTAACATGACCGGAGCGTGCCCGGTGTGCGGAATGGACCTCGTTCGCAAGGCGCGGGCCGGCGAGGAAGTGAAAATTACGGAAGACCTTGCTCCCTTGTTACAGTCACCGGATGAGGCGGTGTTGGCTGGAATAACGACGATTCGCGGAGCGTACCGCGCGATGAACATGGCCATTGAGGCTCATGGGGTCGTCATGTTCGACACTCGATTTGTTCACGATGTGCCGGCCCGGGTGGGTGGCAGGCTGGAATCGGTATTTGTGCATTACGCCTTTCAGCCAGTGAAGAAGGGCCAGAAACTTGTTGAAATCTACAGCCCGGAACTGCTCACCGCCCAGGAGGAATTGCTCTATCTGCTTCGGCACGATGCGGAAAACGCGGTGCTGATTGAGGGTGCAAAAACGAAGCTGACCTTGCTGGGGGTATCATCCAGTCAGGTCGAAGAACTGGTGAAGGCTGGTGCGGCAAGTCCCCGGTTCGCGATCTTCAGCCCGTTCGCCGGCTATGCGATGCCGGCAACTCCGTCATCCACCCCTTCAATTCCGGCTTCACCCGGTGGAACAAGCTGGACTTCATCGATGGGTGATTCGGGTATGGGCGGTGGGGCAACGCCCGTTACGACGGCGTCAATCCCTTCGCGCCAATCCATGATACACGAAGGTAATTATGTCGGTCGCGGCCAACGACTGCTCACCCTGGTGACCCTCGAAGCCTTGCGTGTTGAACTGAAGATTCCCGCAGCCGTGGGCTCATCCATCCACCAGGGTGACACGCTCACCGTAGCCCTCAATAACGGACGACCTACAAAAGCAAACGTCGATTTTGTTCAGCCTTTCTTTGATCAGGGTGAAGAGTTTCTCAAGGTGCGGGTGTATGTTCGCAACGCCGACTTGCAGTTATCTCAGTTGGTGGAGGCTCGCATTAGCCGAACGACTCCATCCTTGTTCTGGCTGCCGGCCGAGGCTGTAGCCGATCTGGGCTCCCAAAAAGTGGTCTTCGTCAAGACACGCGGACTGTTCAACCCCCGAGCTGTAATTACCGGCATGCGTGCCAACGGTTGGATTGAAATCCGTCAGGGCCTTGCATCGACCGATGAAGTGGCTTCCAAAGCCGCGTTCCTCGTTGACAGTGAAAGTTTTATAAAGACGAAATAACATGATCATGAAATCAACGCCTGCAATCCGATCCCTGGGCGCTTTGTTGCTCACGGGACTCATGGTTGGTTGTTCGAACCCGGAGACTCATGAGCATGACCAGCAAACTACCGTTGCACCTCCCACCATGGCAGCAAATATGCTGATGCTCAATGACAGCCAGATCAGGCTGGCAAATGTGACGACGCAGAAGGCGACCGTTAAGACCATTGGCCAGACGATTGTTCTGAATGCGCGACTAGCTGTGGACGAAGAACGCACAGGGTTCATCACCAGCCGGGTGTCGGGGCGGGTCGATAGACTATATATAAAGGAGACGGGCCGCCCACTGCGGGCCGGAGATCCCTTTATGGAGATCTATAGTGAGCCGCTGATTACCCAACAGCGGGAATACCTCCTGACTTTGGACCAGTCCATAGCCGATGGCAATGGCGACGCACGGGCCATAGAGTTTGTGAAGTCGGCCCGAAAGAAACTCATTCGTTATGGACTGACGGAAGAGCAGGTAGACCGCCTTGCGAGAACCCGTGAGGTAACCAATCAGGTGACCTTCTATGCGCCAACCGGAGGCGTGATTTCCTCCATGTCGGTCACGGAAGGACAATACGTGGAGGAAGGCGCAGAACTGTACCGGGTCGAGAACATTAGACAACTGTGGGTGGAGGCAGAGCTGTTTCCCGGAGAGACCAATATTGTTGCTGCTGGCGACAAGGTCGTTGTTCGCATTGCAGGATTTGAGTATACAGACATCGAAACGAGAGTAACCTTTGTCAGTCCTGAGTATCGGAATAACTCGCAGGTTACCGTGATGCGGGCAACGATTTCCAATACCCAGGGTACATACAGGCCAGGGATGCCGGCGCAAGTCTTGGTCACCCATTCCGCACGCAGGGCACTGGCTTTACCGGTTGATGCCGTCATCCGGGATGCGAAAGGCAGCTGCGTGTTTGTGCTGACGGACAACAATACGTTTGAGCGCCGAGCGGTCACCCTGGGACTTGAAGATGCTGATCGTGTAGAAATAATTTCAGGACTTTTCGAAGGCGAAACCGTGGTGGTCACCGGCGCTTACCTACTTTTCAGCGAATTGGTGCTGAGGGGCGGCATGGCCGAGGAGACACCCCATGTCCATTAGCCAGAAAACATAAACAGATTCATAAATTGCAAACCTCAAATCAGACAACCATGAAAACCAGCTCAATTCGCTTAATTATCCTGCTTGCAGCCATTTTCTTCCTGGCGCAATGCGGCGGAAAGAAGGAAACTACGGAGGCCGAATCAATGGATCATGCAGCATCCTCCGATTCACCAACCGAAGCCACAGGGCCGCTCTTCGCTGTCGATGCCACCTTCCAAGAGCAAGTCGTGCGCACCCTCCAGGCCTACCTCAAAGTGAAAGACGCTTTTGTGGCGTCGGATGCCGCCCAGGTGAAGTTGGAAGCTACCAACCTGAAGAAGATTCTAAAGGCGATTGATGTAAAGATGCTCAATGGCCCGGCGCTTAATGACTGGTCAAACTATGCCAATAACCTGGATATGGCACTGACGGAAATTCTGGCCACGGAAGATATCGAGGCCCAGCGAACGGCCTTCTCCAATTTGTCCGATAATTTGTACAAGAGCATCAAGGCTTATGGACTTGGCACCACCACAGCCTATTATGAGTTTTGTCCAATGGCATTCAATGACCAGGGTGCGTATTGGCTTAGCGACAGCAAGGAAATACGAAATCCCTACTTTGGCGACAAAATGCTAACCTGCGGCCGCGTTACGGAAGAGTTGAAGTAAGTGAAATTTTCACGATTCATTCTTTTTGTGGCCGGGGTCATGACGGCCTGTTCTCCCGCCGGCAAGCACCTTGCACTCACGCTGGATGAGTTTGAACTCTATGGGCTTGATGGCAAGCCTGTGGACATGAAGCAACTCGAAGGCAAAGTGGTTTTTATCAATGTGTGGGCAACTTGGTGTCGCCCTTGCATTCAGGAGATGCCAACCATTGCCGAGGCGATGCAGAAGCTCCAGGGAAAGGATATTGTCTTTCTTTTTGCCTCCAACGAAGAGTTGGATGAGATCACCGCCTTTCGGGACCGGAAGCAGTTCCCGTTTAATTACGTTCAGTTGAAAAACCTAGAGAGGCTTTCGATTGAGGCCATACCCGCGACATTCATTTTCAATTCGGCAGGCAACCTGGTCTATGGAGAGGAGGGCTTTCGCGATTGGAGCACATCGGAAAGTCTCGCCCTCATTACGCAACAACCTATCCAATGAAACTCTCGATCATCGTAATAGCGACTTCTCTCGTTGTGATGGCCTGCATGGAACGAAAAGACCGGACTCCGGTGAACATGACAATATCGGGAATGGATGTTCCGGCCGATTCCCTTTCAGCTGAACCACACCTGGTAACTGACCCAAAGGGAGAGGTATTGCTTTCTTGGGTGGAGCAGGGGAAGGACAGCAGTCGCTTCTTGTTTTCACGCCTCAACGGGGATTCATGGGGTCAGCCTCAGGTTATTGCAAAGGGCTCCAGTTGGTTTATTAACTGGGCGGATTACCCGATGATTGCTTCTGACGGAGGCTCGAACCTCGTGGCTCATCTCCTGAACAAGAGCGGGACGAGTACGTACGCCTATGATGTGCAAGTTTTCCTATCCTCCGATGATGGCTCTACGTGGAAGAGTCCTTTTGTACTCCATGACGATGGGAAGCAGGCCGAGCACGGTTTCGTGTCGTTGGCGCCTTTCAAGGAAGGGATCTTCATCGCCTGGCTGGACGGCCGCAACACAGCGATGGAAGGGATGGATAACATGAAAGGAATGGATCACAGCGGTCACCACGGTGCCATGAGCCTGCGTGCCGTCATCCTGGGTTACGACGGTACGAAGACGCAGGAATGGGAACTGGATAACAAGACCTGCGACTGCTGTCAGACTGCCGCGGCCATCACGGACAAAGGTCCCATTGTGGTGTATCGCGACCGCTCCGATGAGGAAATCAGGGACATGTCGATCGTTCGATTGGTAAATGGATCCTGGACCAAGCCCAAACCCATTCATCACGACAACTGGAAGATTGCGGGTTGTCCGGTAAACGGCCCTCGATTGGCGGTGGACAGGAACCGGGTGGCCGTGGCCTGGTTCTCAGCAGCTACCGAACCGGCTCACGTTAACGTGGCCTTTTCCACCGACAGCGGCGAAACATTTGGGGATCCGATAATCATGGATGACGGAAAGGCTATTGGCCGCGTGGATATTGAGTGGATTGATGAAGAGCGCGCTATCGTCAGTTGGATGGAAGGGGCCTTAATCAAGGCGGCCGTTGTTTATGCGGATGGAGGTAAGGAAAGTGCCATAACAATCGCCGAATCTTCCGAAGCGCGTTCGAGTGGATTTCCGCAGATGACGCGGAGCGGCAATCGACTAGTCCTGGCCTGGACCGATGACAAAATCAAACGGATCAAGGCAGCCACGATCTCATTGAATTAGAAGGCATGAAATACTTCTTGATTGTTCTTGTTGCAGGAATGTTCACCTGGGGAGGCTCAGGAAAGAAAAGTGATGCGCGTGCAGAAACGAAAGGTTCGGTCTCGTCAGCGAAACCCGCCGTGGATGATTTTACAGTCATTGCTGATCAAGCCGAGCCCGACACATTAAAGCGCAGCTTACGGGTGCGACTTACAGTGAAACCAAAAATTCAGGACGTTAACCAGGAACGCCTCCAGAATCAGGTGATTGAATCGGCACCGGGTCAGGGAATCCTGCGCGTGCGCTGGGAAAAGGTGGAGGTTTCGCTCCCATTCCCTGTAGTCCTGTAGACACCAATGTCAGACCCGTTGAGCCAGTTGCGTTCTCTTCTTCAACAGGTGCATCCTGTTTCAGATCAGGTTTGGAACGAATTCTCATCGATTTGGGTCCCTTTTACCTCCGGTCGAAAGGAGATTCTGACGCATGCCGGGGAGCCGGAAAAGTACCTCTACTTCGTCGTGGAGGGTGTTCAACGCATATACTATTCGGATGCTGAAGGAAGGGAGGCAACATTGGTATTCACCTATGCGCCCTCTTTTGGAGGAGTCATCGATTCCCTGATGCAGCAGTCACCCTCGCGATATTATTATGAAACCCTCACCCCGTCGGATTTTTTGCGCGCACCCGCCGAAAAGCTCCAGGCTTCAATGAAACGACACAAAGACCTCGACATCTTGATGCGGAAAGGAATCACAGGAGCACTTGCCGGAGTGCTGGAACGGTTGGCCGAAGTACAGAGCTTTTCCGCGGAAGAGAAATTCCGCTCGCTCCTCAAACGGAGCCCACATATTCTCCAATTGGTCCCACATAAATACCTGGCCAACTACCTGGGTATCGACGCAACCAATTTCAGCAAGCTGATCAACCGGGTGCGGATCTGAAAATGTTGGTATTTACCAAGAACAAGCCGGAGGCACTACCGGATTTTTGGACAAAATTCAACACCATGAAAAAACAACCTTTTGTTCGTATGGCCTCGTTGGCGTTTGTAACGTTGTCGGCCATCAGCATCCTGCTCATTAGCGCCATGGCCTTTGTCGACCCGCAGTCGGTTATGGACCTTGTTGGCGTAACACTCCCCAACACCGATGCCATAAGCTCCATCCGCGGCATCTACGGCGGAGCCGGACTGACCATCGTGATTATGTTGGCCTACCTGGCCTGGAAAGACATTCGTGAGTCGCTGGGCTTCCTGGTTTTGCTTTGGGGGTTGTATGCCTTGTCGCGTGGCATCACGCAAATCCATGAGGGGCCATTGGGCGCGTTCGGGAATCAATGGATCATCATCGAAAGCCTGTTCTGCGGAATCGCAGCTCTGCTACTGCTTGCTCAATCACAAGAGCGACTCAGGGTATGAATCGGACGGTAGATCAGCTCGCTTTGCTTGACCAATTGGAGGACCAGGTGGAGCAACACCTTTCAGCGGCCGTAGCAGTTTATCAGAACCTGGACGAGGGAAAGCTATTGCAAAAACCAGGCAATGGAGGATGGAGTGCCGCCGAATGCCTCTGGCACCTGACCAGCTACAGTAACTATTACCTGCCGGCAATAGAAAAAGGACTTGAGTCGTCAACATCGTCAAGCGGGACATTCACCAGCACCTGGATGGGCGCCTGGTTTACACGCCTGATGAGGCCCGGAGAAAAGATGAAGAAGATGAAGGCGTTCAGGAACCATGTTCCTCCACCTGAATTGAAACCACACGAAGTGGTCGCTGAGTTTATTCAGAACCAGGAACGCCTATTGGGACTCCTCCGGCAAGCAAGGCGGGCTAACCTGAACCGGATTCGTATTGGAATCTCCATTATGCCCTGGTTCAGGATGAAATTGGGCGATGTATTTCAGTTCCTGATCGTTCACCAGGAGCGACATCTTCAACAGGCCAATCGGGTGCTTGGTACCATCGCTACTGCGGAGCCATAGCGGTGGCCAGCGATTCATTCAGGCGGATATTCCCGGCGTGCAAACCGGGTTCCTGTCCATGCAGGGTGAAATCAAGTTTTACGTGGGGGCCAAAAAGGAGGCAGTACGTGGAGCCGCCAAAGTGAAACATACCCAGTTGTTCGCCCTTGCGCACGAGTTCCCCTTCTTTCACCGTGATCTGACAGCTGGAAACTTCCGACATGCCGACACCCATAAAGCAAATCAGGCCGATCGCGGGGTCATCGGCCTCGAGGAAGATCAAGGCGCGCGAAGCCAGCGAAGTGATGTATGCTTGCGATTCGCATGGGCCCGAGGGATCAAAGCCTTCCGTATAGGTTTCCGAATAGTAGGTTCCCTCGACGTTATAGGCTTTTACTACCCGTCCGTTTACCGGGCTGTGCCATCGGTGATACGACAACGGGCTTAGGAACGCCTGATAGACCGTTCCGCCGACGAAGCAGCTCACCAAGGGGTCACTCTTCAGCATATCCTCCAGGGAATACGGCTGCGCTTTGATCCAGAACCGGTCACGTTCCTTAACCTCGTGAGCAATGCGGTAGGGGGCGGCTTCACAAGCATTCACGATCACGCGATCGTCATCAGGATCGGCAACGGGCCGGCGCCCTTCGCGGAATTCACGAGTGAAGAAGTCATCCCAGGAGCGGAAGCCAAAATGAGGTCGAGTGGGATCGCAGCGATAGTCCAGGGTGAAGTCGGGCATGGCATTCAGGGCCTCTTCACCCAGCCATCCGCGGGGCGAGTCATTCAATGCGTACCGCGATTCGGCCGAAGACAAGTACGCGGCCCAGGTGTTCAAGATCTTTTTGATGTGCCGGTTGACTTTTTCGTTGAGAAAGACGGCAAAGCCCGCCTTGGTACCCATCGACCAATCGAGGATGGCGTTGATCGGACAGCCTACCATCACCGTCTTGTCAAACACGGGCGCCGTGGTAAGAATTCCATTGAGCAACTGCAGTAGTACCAGGTAGCTCCTGACCTGGGGTCCACCGCCCGGATTCTGGTTATAAGGAGATTTGTGGGGCACCTGGGAAAACATCAGGTGAAAGAGCATGAAAAGATCGGCGTTGTTCTCGATCAGGTCTTTAAATTCCTGAATGACCGGGTGCAAAGGCGCATCCGGGTCAACCGCATCGACCAGGTTGCCCAGCCATTTCTCCAGTGCTTCCTGATCGGAAGGAAGCCATTTTCCAACACGGAAGGGTGCACTCATCTGTGTTCAATTTAGGCACCTGGAGTCCGAGCAACGACGACTTAGCGTGGTTAGTGTAGCTGATTTTGATCAACTCCCGCAATCACCAGTAAGTTCTGTCCCTAAAATTTGGGATATTGAGATTCGGAATGATAGGACCCAAAGATCCAGGATTCTACACGGTTCGGCTGAAGGATGATCAGCGAAAATGGGAGCATCTGCTCGCCGGGAATCGCTACATCGTGTGCCGTACATTTGTTGATGACGTAGGCAGCCTGCATGAAGTGGGAGAGTCGTGGACATTCCTTGGGTACTCGTATCAGGGTATGGATGAGGGATATTCATTCTTTGTTTCTCTTGATGATAAACAGGAGTGGCATATTCCACTCCAGCGACAAAACCAGGCCGCTATATTGGATTGTTTTTCAAATTATGTAGTTGATCAGATAAAACTGACATGAAGGTTATTCGAACGGTCCTGATGGGATTGGGCACAGTTAATCGGGGCTGGCTCCAAGTGCTGTTGAAGCGCCGCGAAGAGATACGGTCACTATTTCAAAGGGACTTCACCGTTGTGGCCGTTGCTGATTCCTCCGGGGTGGCGGCGAGTCCGGATGGAATGGATGGGGAGGTCCTATTGGCCCTGAAATCGGCGGGAAGAAAAGTTAAAGACCTCGATGCCTTCCTTCCTGGAAGGAGCGTGACGGACGTGGTAAAGGAAATTTCAGCGGACTTGGTGATCGAGAGTTCTCCAGGAAACCTGGTAAACGGAGAGCCTGGAGTATCCGTTGCCCGGGCGGCGCTTTCAAAGGGAATACACGTCGTCTTTGCCAACAAAGCTCCGCTGGTGTTCGCGTTTGATGAATGGATGGCGCTGTGCGGAACGACTGGCGGGCGAGTAGCCTACAGCGCGACCGTATGTGGCGGCTTGCCGGTGGTCAATGTGTTGCAGCGTGACTTGAAACTAGCACGCGTAAAGCGCATCCGGGGCATCTTCAACGCCACATCGAACTTCGTCCTGCGTGAGCTTGAAAATGGCGGAACACTGGAAAGCGCTATCAGGGAAGCCCAGCGGCTGGGGGCCGCGGAGGCGGATCCCACTCATGACCTGAACGGACATGATACAGCCAACAAGCTTTATATTATCATGAAGTCGTTTGCCGGATTCAACGGCACCATACAAGACATCCGGACAGAAGGCATCCTGAATATCACGGCGGAAGAACTTGCCTCCGCACGTTCAAAGGGCGGCATTATCAAACTGGTGGCTGAGGCTATTCCCGCCGGAAGTGATTGGAAGCTCAGCGTGATCCCGACGATACTTCCAAGAGCATCTTTTCTCGGAAGCTGCGAGGGTTGGGAAATGGGCTTCGAAATTGAGACCGACTTGTATGAACGCATTTGCATGAAGAATTACGAAGCAGACCCGCTTGGCACCTCGGCGGCCGTCATGCGGGATTGTCTGGAGGTGACCGGCGAGTGAGCGGCTTACTGACCTTCGTCATACCCTTGTTTTTCCTGGTTTACTACCTTGCCTGTCCTGATTTGGGCGAAAGCACTACCTTTTGAACAGCAAATCATGAGCTCCACAACGGATCTGTTTATCAATCTTGTTCTGGCTTTTGTCTTTGGTGCTACCGTAGGACTGGAGCGAGAGAGCACAAAGGGCAACGAACCCCACCTGGGAGGCATTCGCACCTATGCCCTCATTGCACTGGCGGGTGCCCTTGCGGGAATCTTCACCGTTCATCAGTACACCGCCGTCGCCGTTGGCGTCATTGCCGGATTTCTGCTCCTGCTCATTGGCAACTATATTTCCGAAGCCCAGGTGACCAAGGATTTTGGCATCACCAGCGAACTCGCCGCACTGGCGACCTTCTTTCTCGGACTCATGGTGATGATCAACATCATACCCCGGGCGACCACCGTCGCTGTGCTGGTGTGCCTGGTTTTTGTGCTATCCCTGAAAGGGAAAATCTCAAAGCTGACCTCCGGAGTTTCCCAAAAGGAAATACAGGGTTTCATCAGCTATGCCATTGTTGCCCTGGTGGCACTCCCCGTGTTACCGGACTATTCTTACAAGGTCAAGGATTTGCCCGTGTTGGAAAGTATCCTGAGCAGTTTCAACGTCAACCTGGGTCAGTTCGATAATCTCGATCTGGTCAACCCGCAGCGCATCTGGATTATTGTTGTGCTGATTACAGGCATTGATGTGTTTGGGTACTTGTTGAGCAAGTTGATTGGTGACCGAAGCAGTTTTGCGGTAACCAGTTTCTTCGCAGGTTTTGTGTCCTCCACGTCAACAACGCAGTCGCTCGCGTTGAAAAGCAAGAACGCTCCGGTCGTGAGCCACCTGGTTGGCGCGGCCATTCTCGCCAACCTGGCCAGCTTCATGCAAATTTTTCTCCTCGCCGGTCCGTTGAACCCACAATGGCTGATTTCCATTGTGCCCAGCCTGTTGATCATGATCCTGACGGCGGGCGTCCTCACGGTATATTACCTGAGAAAGAAGGAGGCGGATGACCCGCAGGCGCCAAAACCCCAGGAAGAGAATGAAATCTTTTCCATTGTTCCGGCGCTCAAGTTTGCGCTGTTGCTTATCGTCATTAAGATCGTCACGAAGATTTGCCTGATTCTTTTTGGTGAGTCAGGATTCATTGTTAGCTCGGTGCTGGCCTCCTTCGCAGGCATCGATGCCATTATTGTCAACCTGGCCGACATGGCCGGGCACACCATTACCTTCAAGTTTGCGCTGCTGACGTTCCTGGTGGTGAACGCCACCAACCTGCTCAGCAAGTCGGCCTACTCGTATCTTCAGGGCGATCCACGGTTTGCCCGGAAGTTTTTTGTTTCGATGCTTGTTGTAATTGCCTCCAGCGCCATCTGGCTGCTGTTCATCTGACCATCAAGCGGAGGCGCTGCCGAAGTGGATGTGAAATGAAGTGCCCCGATCCACAGCGCTCTCCACAGTAATCCTCCCACCCATGGCTTCTACCTGTACCTTGGTGATAAATAAGCCAAGGCCCTTGGCATCTTTCGTGGTGTGAAAGGTTTTGTAAAGTCCAAATAGCTTGTCTCCGTGACGCTCAAGGTCAATTCCGAGGCCATTGTCAGCGATGGTAAGGACAGGTTCATCATCCTCCATGGCCGTTTTAACCCGAATGACAGGATCGCGATCAGGTGAGCGATATTTGACAGCGTTGGAAATCAGGTTGAGAAAAATACTTTCCAGGTAAACAGGCGGGTAATGGATGGAAGGTACCGGGAAAGAATCGACGACAATGACTTTTGCCTCCAATAACTGGCTGGCCAGAACATCCTTGGTCTTGGTAAGGACATCGGTAAAATGTACTACCTCTCTTTCTTTTGCTGTGTCTTCCTTGATGCGAATGGATTCGATCAAGTCCGAAAGGGTATCGCTCAGGTGTTTAGTTACTTTGTCCACCATCTCCAGAAGCACAGCCTGTTCCGACGTATCGGCCTCTTTGTGCAGCTTAAGAAGGCTGGACAAGTTGCCCACATGGGAACGCAGGTTATGGGAGGCAATGTGAGCAAAGTTGGCCAACTGTTCATTCTGCCGCTGTAATTGGTTGGCCAATTCGCGGACCTGCTGGGCCTCTTTGATCTCCGTAATATCATAGCCTGCAGCGTACACGTCGCCTGCGCGCGAATCACGGGTGAACGACCACAGAAAGAAACGCAGTTTCCCGTTTTTGTCAGTCATCCTGACCTGGAGTGATTCAGGCTTAAGGGCATTCTTCATTCGGTCGAATCGTTGAGCAACCTCATCGACATCATCCGGGTGAACGAAATAGAAAAATGAGTTGGCCATTCCCTCCTGGCTGGAATAACCCAGCCCACGTGTGAAGGCGGCGGAGACCAGTCGGATGGTCCCGTCTGTCCGGGCAATCATCAGCACCTCAGAAGAAAGTTCAAAGAAGCGCTTGTACTGATCTTTTTCGTCGTCCAGTTGGTTAATGGTTCGTGCCGTGACCAGCACAATGGTGGTGAAGAGCGCCAGGCTGGTCACCAACATGAATACCATTCCACCTTCCGTGTTGTACAGTCCTGCCTTTTCTCCCTGTATGGTCAGAAAAACCACAAGGGGATAAAGCACTACCAGGGGAAAGAGAATTCTTCGCAACAAAACACCGGCGATGTTGGGTGTGAACAGCAAAGCCGTGAGCCCGCGGTCGGGCCGGCGGAGGAAATAGCCGGCGGTGAAAAGGAAGAACCCCACCGCCGACGAAATGGCCATGTTGGTATTTTGTGAACTCACATGCACGGCGCCAAACAAGGTTCCGGTGAAAGGATAGAGAGTGGTGAAAAGGCATGCAAGCATGGCAAAGTCCAAGGCTTCGCGTCGTTGACTCCAGGCTCGTGTTTCCACCCAGCAGCAGATGCCTACGATCGCAAAATTCACGGCGGAGAGGATTGACATGCGACCCGGCTTGTTTGAAATGGGGTCGGGCTGACTGGCCAGGAGCTCATCGATACCGAATGATAGGCCTGAAATGTATTCAAGGATTGTAAGAACACCGGTGAAAAAGATAAAGACAGAAAGAGTGCGGATGGCCCATTGTTCCGTGCGGGCAGGAAGGCCGGTGAGCAGGTACAGACATACGCCCGAGGCCAGGAAGCAGGCCGCTGAGTTGGCGACCATGGGCACATGATCGGCTGTGACTAATGTTTTAAGTGCCTGCAGATGGAAAAGCCAGCCCAAGAGTCCCGCGCCAGCCAACAGGCAGATGGCGACAGCAAGTGCTCTTGCCAACAGTTGAGCGGTATGATCTACCCCTGTTATCCGGATTCCGGGCATCGCAAGCGCTAGTTTAAAAAATAGTCAGACTTCCGAGTACTCGACCATGTTCTTGTCATAAAACAGTTTCAAAAAAATGAGCAATAAACTGCTCTCTTCGTCAATGTGCTTTTTGGCGAAGAACTGGTCAATATCCTTGAAACCACTCAACTCAAGGGCTTCATT
The DNA here is from genome assembly GCA_041912235.1 of Cyclobacteriaceae bacterium. Classification (GTDB taxonomy): domain Bacteria; phylum Bacteroidota; class Bacteroidia; order Cytophagales; family Cyclobacteriaceae; genus ELB16-189. Next base: position 3,156 of record JAYRNL010000060.1, on the reverse strand, counting down.
GTGCGTCAGCCTGCGGAAGCCCATGGTCCAATCCTTGAAAATCCGTTCCGTGTATTCACCTTCCATGATCACCGCCACACGGTGATGTCGCGGATCGTGGGCGATCGAATTGAAAAGTTTCTTCACGACTGCCTTGTTGCCCTCCAGTACCTGCAGAAATTTACCCTGGATGTAAAGAAGCATGCCGGTTATTCCACGCTTCTTGTTTGTGTCGCGGGCCTCCTTCAACAAAGCGATCAGTTCCGGTTCGTTCAGGGGTTTAACAGCGTGGCTGGTATAGACCAGGTGATACATGACCTTAATCTAATCATTTTTGAGGCACAAGGGTATGACTTTGGAGGGCTTGGTCTGCGGCGGGTTGATGACGTATATTTATTGAATGTCCTATGTGCCGCCGGTCTTCGCGCTTCTTGCCTGCGTGGCCTGGATCATACTTTCCGGAACTCTTCTCAAATGGCATCCGCTCTTCAGCCTGCTCACCGCCACGATCGGCTTCGGTCTGATTACGGGAATGGAGCCCCTGAACCTGCTGGAGATAATGACCCAGGGATTTGGGTCCCTGGTGGGAAGTATCGGTTTGATTGTGGTGCTGGGAAGCATTCTCGGAGCACTCCTCGAGGATTCCGGAAACGTACAGGCATTGGGTAAATCCCTGGTGACCCGAAGCAGACGTCCCTCGTTAGCTCTGGCACTACTGGGTATGTTGCTTGGAATTCCCGTGTTCTGCGACTCAGGGTTCATCATATTGTTCAGCCTGACCAAGTCGATGGCCACGGCCTCCCAAACGCCTCTTCCGGTAATGTCGCTAAGTCTCGCCGGTGGACTTTATTCATCACATACCCTGGTGCCTCCCACGCCGGGACCCGTTGCCGCGGCAGGGTCTCTCGGTATTTCTGGAGCGATGGGCCTGGTTATGCTGTTTGGAATCCTCGTCGCTTTGCCCGTAACTATCATCGGTCATCTCTTTGCACAGTATGCTGGCCGGAACATAATGGTCATTGAAAGCAGTCGGCATGAAGGGACCGGCGCATCGGGAAGCCCTCGAACAGCCTTGTTGTTGATCTGCTTTCCGGTGCTGCTAATCGCTAACGGCTCCCTGGTGGAGTTATTGGACCTCGAAGGTGGGTGGGTGAAATTCTTCAGTATTATTGGCAAACCCGTTGTCGCTTTGTTGTTTGCCGTGGGTCTGGCCGTGGGACTGATGCGCAAGTCAGTCAAGATAGCTCCGTCGACGGAAAAAGGCCTTCGTCAGGCCGGCCCCATCATACTCCTGACGGCGTGTGGCGGCGCCCTCGGAGCGGTGCTGAAAGCCAGCGCCCTTGCGGACTCCATGAAGAATGTGCTGAGTGGTGAATGGCTGGCAGGAGGTGAATTTCTGGTCGCAGCGTTCCTGATCAGCGCCATCTTCAAGACAGCGCAGGGATCAACCACCAGTGCCATGATTCTGGTCAGCGCCTTGCTTGCCCCGTTTGTTGAAGATGCCGGATTGGTTACCCTTACAGGGCAAACCTTGCTGGTGTTGGCCATCGGCGCGGGGGCCATGACGGTTTCACACGCGAATGACTCTTACTTCTGGGTCGTCTCACAATTTAGCGGCTTCTCATTGCGCGACGGCTATCGGGGTATGACGCTGATGACGCTTGCGCAAGGACTCACGGCGCTGTTGTCGGTGTTGCTTCTCTATTCAATATTCGGATGAACATCCTGATCGCCCCGGACAAGTTTAAAGGAACCCTGTCGGCGTCTCAGGTCTGTGATGCTGTCGCAGAGGGCCTGGCAGGCAGTGGCCTTCACGTGCGGAAGATGCCGCTGGCAGATGGTGGAGAGGGCACCCTGAATGTTTTTGTTTCAACGGGAAGCACGCTGACGGAGGTGGCAGCACATGATCCCTTGATGCGACCGATGAATGCATTCTTCGCCCGTTCGGCCGATGGACGGACTGCCTACGTGGAGATGGCCAGCGCGAGCGGGCTTTGGCTGCTTGACAAAAGAGATTACAATCCTATGGTGACCACCACTTACGGCACTGGCGAGCTTATCCGCAGAGCCATTGAGCTGGGGGTACATTCGGTGTTGTTGGGAATTGGAGGAAGTGCATGCAACGATGCGGGCACAGGAATGATGCGCGCGCTGGGCATGCGATTTCTTGATCTAACTGGTGCTGAAGTGGATCCTAACGGTGAATCGCTGGCACGGATTCACTCCGTGGATCCTTCCGGTTTACTTTCTGGCATGGAGAGGATTCAATTCACAGCACTCACGGATGTGACTAATCCGTTTTACGGACCTACGGGCGCGGCCTATGTTTACGGTCCTCAAAAAGGAGCCACACCCGAAATGGTTAAGAACCTTGATCAGGGACTGCGTCATTTGGCGGAGGTTGTACAACGAACAAAAGGGATTGACCTTCAAACAATTCCCGGCACCGGCGCAGGCGGCGGGATCGCCGGAGGAGCGGTCGCCTGGCTGAATGCTCACTTGAGGCCCGGTATTGAAGTAATCATGGATTCGTTGAATTTTGATGAAGCGGCCGCCTGGGCAGACGTGATCGTAACCGGAGAAGGCAAAGTGGATAGGCAAACACTGCAAGGGAAGGTAGTATCCGGTGTTGCCAACCGGGCTTTGCAACTTGGAAAGCCACTCATCATCGTTTGTGGTCAGGCTGAAACAGTCGTTCCATGGAAGGGCGCGGAAGTGTTCTCCCTCGTTGACTTTGCAGGGGAGACCAACTCTTTTGCCGATCCTTCATCGACCTTGCGCAAGCTGGTCGCTCAGCGCGTTCGGGCATTCATCACACGGCTGGAGAGGAACAGGTAGCGGGGCGTTGTTTTTCAGTTCGTTGTTCTCGGATCTTTCACTTGACCTTTGTACACCGGCTGGCAATCCTTGCCTGCGATGGCGTCTACAAAGTTTATTACCGAACCGAAAAGCGTCCGGGCGATGTTGAGTTTGCCGCTCTTGACGGCATTGAAGTTTCCGTAGATCTGCTGGTCCATCAGGCTGCATCCGTTCTTGTCAACCACGGCAATCTGCAGGCCGGCAATGGAATCGCGGGCGAAGTCAAGCGCTCCGTTGAAGGCGATCCTGTTCTTGGAAGTTGTAAAGGCTACATCCGCGGCCTTCAAAACCTGATGCTTCAGGGTCCATGCGGCCAGT